>DASVTG010000398.1:0-13092 GCA_036387695.1 Hymenobacter sp.
AACAGGAAGAGTTGTGGCGCTTCCGGGTGAAGAGCTTTGCCGACCACGACGAGAAGCAGCTGCTGCGCGATTTTGCGCACCTGCTAGCCCACCGGCCCCATTTCATGCTGTGCGCGCACAACGGCAAGGAGTTCGACTTTCCCTACCTGGGCCGCCGCCTGCTGGTGAATGGCTTGCAGCTGCCGCCGCAGCTCGACCTGGCCGGCAAAAAACCCTGGGAAATTCCGCACCACGACACCATGGAGCTGTGGAAGTTCGGTGACCGCAAGTCCTATACCTCGCTCAACCTGCTGGCCACCATCTTCGGCGTGCCCACGCCCAAAGACGACATCACCGGCGCCGACGTGGCGCGGGTGTACTGGGAGGAAAACGACTTGCCGCGCATCGCCAAGTATTGCCAGAAAGACATCATCACTACGGCCCGCATCCTGCAGAAATTCCGGGGCGAAGAGCCCTTCCGCGACGAGCACATCGTGTACGCCGATGAGGCCGCCGCCGCGCCGGTGATGCGGCGTGTGGTGTAAAGGCTATGTTCAAAGTATTTATGCGCCGGTCATTCTATTTACGCTGTGCTGAGGTTGTGGCAGTGGGGCTCCTGGCCACGGGATGCAACATGTGCGAGGAACCCGATTTGCCACCACCACAGCTTGCGTTGGCCTTCAGCACCGACACCCTGGCCAGTGGCGGCATAGGGTTCCGCCTGGCCGAAATTCGCTCGGCTTACCTGGTGCGCTACGCCACGGCTGACTTTCAGCAGCCACTAGACACGCTGCGGCGTCCGGTTCCGAATACGGGCGCCCGGCAGGTGTTGCAAATAGAATACAGCTACCAGCGCCCGCCCCAGTTTGAGGTTCCGGTTGGCGTGGCCCAAAACGTGGTGGCGCGCAGCTTTCGCCTGGAAGTGCCGGCCGCGAACCGCCGTTACGACATCACCGACGTGGTGTTGGAAACAGAAACCTTGTATGCTGACCAACCCTGTCCCAGCTACCGTCCAGTCCGCCGTGAGGCGCTCGTGAACGGGCAGCGCCGCGACGGCATCGGCCAAGCCCCGGAACTGACGAAGTAAGCTGAAACAAAGAGGCCCCTGTTAGTAACAGGGGCCTCTTTTCAACACAACAGAATGCGAGCGGTACGGCCGATGCTTAATTCTCCAGCGTGGCCAGGTCAATCACGAAGCGGTACTTCACGTCGCCTTTCAGCATGCGCTCGTAGGCGTCGTTGATGTCCTTGATGTTGATGAGCTCGATGTCCGACATGATGTTGTGCTCGGCGCAGAAGTCCAGCATCTCCTGGGTTTCGGCAATGCCGCCGATGAGCGAGCCGGCAATGCGGCGGCGCTTACCAATCAGGTTAAAGGCGTGCACCTGGGGCGCTTCGGGCGGCACGCCCAGCAGAATCATGGTGCCGTCGCGGCGCAGCAGGTTCAGGTAGGAAGCCAGGTCAAGCGGGGCCGACACGGTGTTGATGATGAAGTCGAAGTAGTTGGTTACCGACTTGAGCTGCTCCTCGTCTTTGGTCACCACAAACTTGTGGGCGCCCAGCTCCTTGGCGTCGGCTTCTTTGTTGGGCGAAGTGCTAAGCACCGTGACCTCGGCGCCCATGGCGGCGGCCAGTTTCACGGCCATGTGGCCCAGGCCGCCCAGGCCCATCACGCCCACGCGGTGGCCGGGCTGCACGTTCCACTGGCGCAGGGGCGAGTAGGTGGTGATGCCCGCGCAGAGCAGCGGCGCCACGCGGGCCAAATCAAGCTTCTCCGATACTTTGAGGGTGTATTTTTCGTCCACCACAATCTGGTTGGAGTAGCCGCCGTAGGTGGGGGCGCCGGTGCCGTTTTCGCGGCCGTTGTAGGTGCCCACCATGCCGGTGGTTTCGCAGTATTGCTCCAGGCCCTCCTGGCAGCTGGGGCAGGTGCGGCAGGAGTCCACCATGCAGCCCACGCCGGCCAGGTCGCCCACTTTGAAGTTCTTCACGTGGTCGCCCACTTGCGTGATGCGGCCCACGATTTCGTGGCCGGGCACCATGGGGAAAATGGAGCCGCCCCACTCGTCGCGGATTTGGTGCAGGTCGGAGTGGCACACGCCACAAAACTGGATGTCAATGAGTACGTCGTGCGGGCCGACATCGCGGCGTTCGAAGTTGAAAGGTGCTAGGGGCACATTGGCGGCAGGGGCCGCGTAGGCTTTGGTGGGAAGCATTACGAAAGTGTTGGGGGTTGAATGTTGAGGGTTGAATGAAACCCGGGAAGGCCGTCGTGCCGAGCGCAGCCGCGGCGTTTTGCGTGCAGGAGTAACCACTTGCTGCTCCGCGCGAGATGCCTCGGCTGCACTCGGCACGACGGCTTTTCACTTGATACGAGATTTCCTAACCGACCGGTGCGGGCAAGGTTTCGCCCGCGGGCGCGCCCACCAGCGCGGCGGCCACCATTTCCTTCATTCGCCGCAACGACTCGCGGGCAAACTTGCGCTGCAATGCGCGGCCGAATAACTTGAAACCCACCCAATAAAATGGGTTGCGAATGCGGCCGGACTGCGACACGGCGTGAATTTTAAAATGCACGGCGCCGGACGTCAAGTTTTTGTGAATGGTGAAGTCAATCTGCCCGCGCTCGAAGTGGCCCTCCAGGGTGCGGTAGCCGTAGCCCCACACCCGCTCGGGCCCGTCGGGGGTGGCGCGGGCCGCTTCATCGGTCACGCCGCTTACCCGCACGCCGAAGTAGAACTTGAAGAACAGAAACTGCGCGCGCAGCACCATGATGCGGTCTTCCAAGGGGCCGTCGGGCTGGAAGATGCCGGTGATAAGGTCGGGCGGCGGGAAGGCGTAGCGGCGCAGCACGTCCTGGGCCGCGGCGAAGGAACCGGCCGCTTCGGGCGGGCCGGGGGCTTCGGCGGGCAGGTCGGTTGCATAGTCGTCGAGGCGCCAGCCGGTTTCGGTGGTGTACTCGCTTTGGCGGCTGAAATCGTAGTTGACTTTGGCGTTGGTGTAGGCCTCGAGGCGGGCGCGGTGCTGTTCCCACAGGGCGGGCTTAGGAGTGGCGCTCGTGCTCATTGGGGCTATCGGTTTCGGTGTGGGTAAGGGTTTCGACCGCCACGTCGGCCAGGGCCTGGCCTCCGCTGGCCGCGGCCACCCGGCGGCAAAACTCTACCCAGGTAGCTTCCTGCACCCGTTTTCCCACGCCGGTGGTGTTGTAGGCAAAGGCCACGAGGCCGTCGCGCGAGCGGGCCCGGCTGCGGATTTCAAACCGCAGCACGTCGGGGCTCTCGTCCAGATAATGCGCTTCAAAACGGATGCGGCCGGCTTCGGGGTGCCCTTCGAGGGTGATGAATTCGAAGTGCGTAGAGGCAACCTCGGTCACGCGCACGCAGCCATTCCAGGGCCCCAGGATGGTGATTTCGAATTCATCGCCCACCCGCAGGCCGTGCTCCGGGCCTTCTTTCTTCTTGAAATCAGCCAGCATCTCGGGCGCAAATCGGGCCACGTCGCCCTGCACTTCGCCCATGAGCTGCGCGGGGGTGTGGCGCGGCCGGGCCACGTCGATGAAGTAGCGGCGTTCCAGCCACGGCCCTGAGCCGGTGGCGGCAGGCTGTTCGGAATTTTTCAATTGGTAATGAACAATGAGCAATGAGCAATTTCCCTACGTATACGCCCTTCCTGGCATAGAGGTACCAATGACCGGCGCCGAAGCCGCACCCAACCAATCACTCACCGTTCATTGCTCATTGCTCATTCTTAAAAGATGGCCTACTACCGCCCGCCCGGCCCCCCACCCGACCCCGAACTGGTAAAGAGTCTCACCCAGCAGCAACACGAGATGCGCCTGCGCGTGCGCGCCGAACCCTTGGCCCAAGAGCCGCACCTCATTGCCGGCTGCGATTCGTCGTTTCCCACCCCCGACACCATTCTGTCGGTGTTCGTGGTGTTGAAATTTCCTTCGCTGGAACTGGTCGAGAAGGTGTACAACTACGGGCCGGTCGACATGCCTTACGTGCCCGGCTTCCTCTCCTTCCGCGAAGCGCCGAACGTCATTCACACCTTCGCCAAGCTCCAGAATAAGCCCGACGTGATTATGGTGGACGGCCACGGCATTGCGCACCCGCGCCGCATGGGCATTGCCGCGCATTTGGGCGTGCTGCTCGACATGCCCACCTTCGGCGTGGCCAAGCAGAAGCTGACCGGCACTTTCCAGGAGCCCGCCCCGGAGCGCGGCAACATCACGCCCCTCACCGACCCCAAAACCGGCGAGCTAATTGGCGAAGTCATCCGCAGCAAAGACAAAGTGCTGCCGCTGTTCGTGAGCCCCGGCCACCGCTGCGACCAAGCCACCGCCACCCGCCTCACGCTGGCCTGCCTGCGCGGCTACAAGCTCCCAGAACCCACCCGCCTGGCCGACCACTGGGCCGAGCAGTTCAAGAAAGAGGTGCGGTGAAAGCAGCAACGCTGTAGAGACGCGACACTTCGCGTCTCCGGGGCCGCGCCGATAAAGCATCACCGGACAAGGACCGTTCAACGCCGAGACGCCAAGTGTGGCGTCTCTACAGCGTTCAGACGCGTACCCAGGCGCAACGTTTCGAGCGTTTCGGCGGCTCCGGCGGGCAACTTCAGCAGCTCAGCCACGGCTCGGAATGCTGCTTGCTTGCCTTGGGCCTGCCCAAGCACGCCGGCGTCCAGCGGCCGCTGCTGCGACTTGGAGAGCTTCTGGCCGGCCTCGTTGGTCAGCAGGGGATGATGGTGAAATTGAACCCGAGCTGCATTGAAAGGCGCGGTTTCTGACAGACGCCCAGCCAGCCAAAGCTGTGCGGCAGTGCTGGGCTGCAAGTCCAACCCGCGCACTATCAAATTGGTACCCAAGCGCAGGTCATCGACCACCGAGGCTACCTGGTAGGCCGCTACGCCGTCTTTCTTGCGAACCACGAAGTCCGGCATCAGTGCACCGAGCGGGACAGCCGTTTCGCCCTGCCAGCCGTCGAAAAACCCAATTTCTGTGCCGCCCGGCACCCGCGCTCGCCACGCGGCGCCGGGCGTGTCGAGGGCAACCGAAGCTTCGGGACCACCGGTGCGGGTGCGCTGGCTGGCGTGCACCAGGCCCGGCTGCAGCGCTAAGCGGCGCAACACGCGGTTGTAGTCGGGCAGGTGCAGCAGTTGCGAGTGGTGGCGCAGGAAATCATCGGGGCCGGTGGGGCCAAGGTCGTAGTCGATGCCCAGCCAGTCGATGACCCGGAAAATATTATCCAGATACGCCGGGCGCAGGCGGGCGCGGTCCAGGTCGTCGATGCGCAGGTGCAGCGTGCCGCCGGCTTGCCGCGTGAGCAGCCAGGTCAGCACGAAGTTCACGGCGTTGCCGAGGTGCAGGTAGCCGCTGGGCGTGGGCGCCAGGCGCGAAACAACGGGTAGCAGAGGGGCCGGGAGCAAGGACATTAGCAAGTTGGAAAGGCCAATTATAGCCTACCCGCCCGGCATTCCTTTCCTAGACCATAATGTGGGTATATAATTATCAAAACTACTGTACTTTAGATGCGGCCCAGGCGGGGCAGCGCCCACGTCGCCGGCGAGCGGAACCTTTCATTCTCACCTTCTTACCATGCGTCTTCTCTACTTGCCTATTTTACTCATGGGGGGCTGCTTTGGCCAAACCGTGGAGCCGGGAATGCCCCTGCCCCGCTACCGCCCCGTGCTCATGGCGCGCCAGCAGCTGGAAACCTCGGTTGCCGGGCAGGCGCCCCGGCCGTTGCAGGTGCCCGGCAAAATCTTTGTCAGCAACCGCTACCTGTTCATTAACGAGCAGTACCAGGGCATTCACATCTACGACAACGCCGACCCCGCAAAGCCGACCGAAGTGCGGTTCCTGCGCATTCCGGGCAACGTGGACCTGGCCGTGCGCGGCGCCCTGCTCTACGCCGACAACGGGCCCGACCTGGTGGTCATCGACATCAGCGACCCCGCCCGGGTGCGCGAGGTGGGCCGCACCCGCAACGCCCTGCCCGAACTCGCCGCGCCCGTCCGCTTCTTCTCCGTGCCCACCGAATACGAACCCGCCAACCGTCCCGCCAATTCCGTGATTGTGGGCTGGGAAAAAGTTAAGCCATGAAAAACGTCTACCTCCTGCGCTTGGCCATCTTGCTGGCCCTCACCGTGACGCTGAGCAGCGGCGGCTGCTCCAGTGACTCGGCCTCCCCTTCGGGCGTCAACTCGGCGGGCGGCGAGGGACAGGCCGGCTCGACGGCCCGCTTTGCCATCATGGGCAACACGCTCTATGCCGTGGACGACGCCAGCCTGCGCACCTTTGACCTGAGCACCCCGCAAACGCCGGTGGCCGGGCCGGTGGTGCCGGTGGGCGTGGGCGTGGAAACCATTTTTCCCCAGGCGCCCTACCTGTTCATCGGCAGCCAGCAGGGCATGTACATTTTCAACACGGGCAGCGGCCCGCCCAAGCTGGTGGGCACCTACGTGCACGCCGTGAGCTGCGACCCCGTGGTGGTAGCCGACCGCTACGCCTACGTCACGCTGCGCAACGACGGGCCCTGCAACCGCGGCCTCAACCAACTCGACGTGGTGGACCTGGTCAACCTGAGCCGGCCCTCGCTAGCGAAGTCGTACCCCCTGTCGCAGCCCTACGGCCTGGGCGTGGACAGCTCCCTGGTGTTTGTGTGCGACAAGGGCATCAAAGTATTCGACGCCCGCAGTGCCCCCACGCTGCAGTTGATGCAGTCGTTCAACGTGGCCGCTACCGACGTCATTGCACGCCGAGGTGTGCTGCTCGTCACCGGCTCCGACGGGCTCTACCAGTACCGCTACACGGCCGCTACGCCCACGGGCACCGCCAGCCTGCAGCAGCTCAGCCGCATTCCGGTCACGCCGCCCAAGCCATGAGCCGAACCTCCTTTCGACGGCTAACCGGGCTGCTCACCGGGGCTCTGCTGCTGTTGAAAGCCGGTACGGCGCAGGCGCAAATGGCGCCCGACTCCGCCCAACTGGCCGTGAAGCTGGCGCTGGGCCGGCTGCTGGGCAGCACCTACGAGGTAGAGCTGGAACGTCGCTACGGCCGGCGTTTTAGCTTTTCGCTGCTGCCCCGGGTGGTCGCAGGCCAGGCGCTGGACCATTCTTCTTCCAACGGCTCCCCCTTCCCCAACCGCTCCAACGACCGGATACGGGGCTACGGCCTGGGCTTCGGCCCCCGGCACTACCTGCCCAACACCGGCACCGAAGGCACGGGGCTGGCCGGCCTGTACATCGGCCTGAAAGCCGAGTACCAGCACTTGCGTTTTACTTACGAACAGGAAGGCTGGGGCGAAGACCTGGCGGCGGATGGCCTGCGTTACTACACCTTCCGCGCCCGCAATTTCACCGAAACCATCAACCGCTACGGTGGCGCGTTCGTCCTGGGCTATCAGTGCCAAATCCTGCACCCACGCCTGCGCTTCGACGGTTCGGCCAGCCTCAACGGCTTGAGCAGCCGCTCCAGCGCCGGACCAGCCAGCCGCTACCGCTCTTCGCCCACCGACTACGGCCACTCTGGCTCTTTTTTGACTTTTGGCTTGAGTCTGGGCTTTGTAGTGAAGTAAGCCGGGTTACAAATCCCAGGCGGCGTGTTGTAGCACCACGCGGTAGCCGTCGGGGTCTTCAAAAGTACGGCCGTGCTCGTCCCAATATGGGTTGTGGGAAGGTACGGCGGCGAAACCAGCGGCCTCCATGCGCCGCACGGCGGCTTGCCATTCGTTGGCTTCGGCCAGGTAGAAGACCAGCAGGTTATCAAGCGTAGGCGCCCGGCCTACCGCGTGGCCAGACTGGTGGGTGAACTCCAAGTGGTAGGGCGCCTGCGGATGGCCCAGCATCACGCCATCAAATCCGTTGTGGGCCGTGAAAGCCGCCAGCTGCTGCAACCCGAGGCCGTCACAATAAAATCGGAGCAACGCGGGCAAATCATCGGTTGGGCGAGCTACGCGCAGGGTGGGCACCATGTAGACTACGGGTGAAGGGTTGGTTCGCAAACCTAAAGCCGGCGCGCCGAAACACCTGCCACCAAAGGACCTCCTGCATACGCCATCCTGCCGAGCGCAGCCGAGGCATCTGGCGTGGGGTAGTAATCCAATCGTTTGTCATCCTCATCTGGCGTCCGCGCAGCGAAGGACCTGCTCACGGCTGCGTCGGTATTGCTGGCTTGACAAGGTACTTCGCTGCGCGGACGCCAGATGAAGATGACAGACAGTTCGGGTGAGATACCTCGCCGCTCCGCAGGACGCCGTGTTTAGCCAGGCACTAAACTTTGCTGAGTGAGAATAGTCTAGCTTTCGATAATACTTGCATCCTTCTATCTTACTTATGAAGCTATTCTTACTATTCGCCTCAGCCTTACTACTCAGTGGCCTGGCCCATGCCCAGAGCACTTCGCCGCTCTACTTCCCACCTACTACTGGCACGGCATGGGCCACCACGGCGCCCGCCAGCCTGGGCTGGTGCCAGCCGCAGCTCGATTCGCTCATTGCCTTTGCCGGGCGCAAGGGCAGCAAGTCGCTGCTCATCCTGAAAGACGGGCGCCTGGTGGTGGAGCAGTACTACGGCACCTACACCGCCGACTCGGCCTGGTACTGGGCATCGGCGGGCAAGTCGCTCACGGCCACACTCGTGGGGCTGGCCCAGCAAGACGGCGTCCTGAGCCTCACCGACAGCACCTCCAAGTACCTCGGCCGCTGGACCCGCGCCACCCGCGCCCAGCAGCGCCAGCTGCTCATCCGCGAACAGCTCACCATGACCACCGGGCTCGACGACACCCCGCCCGCGCCCTGCGACAACGAGAGCACCACCCCCGGTTGCCTCCTCTACCTCGCCCCGCCCGCTACGCGCTGGGCCTACCACACCGGCGCCTACCGCACCCTGCTCGATGTGCTGGTGCAAGCCAGCGGCGCCGCCAGCATGACCCAGTACACCAACCAGCGCCTGGGCAACCGCATTGGCATGACGGGCCTGTGGGCCAACGACGTTTTCTTCAGCCGGGCCCGCTCCATGGCCCGCTTTGGGTTGTTCATTCTGGCTCGCGGCTCCTGGAACGGCACCCCCATCCTCACCGACGCGGCCTATTTTCAGGCCATGACCACGCCCAGCCAGTCGCTGAACCGCAGCTACGGCTACCTGTGGTGGCTCAACGGGCAGGCTAGCCACCGGCTGCCCACTTCGCAACTCGTTTTTCCCGGCCCGGTGGTGCCCTCTGCCCCGGCCGACATGATTGCCGCCCTCGGCAAAAACGACCAGAAGATTTACGTGGTGCCCAGCCTGGGCCTGGTGGTAGTGCGCCAGGGGCAGTCTGCCGGGGCCAGCCGCTTGGCCGCTTCATCTTTTGACAACGATTTGTGGACCAAAATAATGGCCGTCTTCTGCGTGCCCACCGCCACGGCAGCACGCCCCGATGCCGCTGGGTTTGCCGCCTTCCCCAACCCGGCCACCGAAACCCTGACCCTGCGCCAGCCCACCCAAACCGCCGCTACCGTGCGCCTTGCCGATGCCCTGGGCCGCCAAGTACTGCGCCAGCCGGTGGCCGGGCCCGAGACCTCGCTGTCCCTAGCTGCGGTGCCCCAGGGCCTCTACACGGTGCAATGGCTGGACGCCGCCGGACGGGTGCTGACGACGCGCCGAGTAGCCCGGCAGTAGAACTTCCATTAAAACTGTGGAGCCTTACGGGTCAATGCGTAAGTTTGCGGTCAATTTGCGGCCCGGTTTCCCGGCCCCGCTGCCGCCCTCCTGCTCTTGCCGATGCTGACTGCTGTCCTGCTTTTCCTCCCTTTGGCCGCCGCGCTACTGCTGCATTTCACCAAGGGAGCCACCGCCCGTGCCCTGGCCTTGGGCGCCTCGCTTCTCGAATTTGGTCTTGCGGCCTACGCCGCCATCGCCTTCAAAACCACCGGCTCGGCCAGCTTCAACCTCGATTACAGTTGGATTCCCTCGGCTGGCATCAACTTCCACATCGGAATGGATGGGCTGAGTTTGCTGCTGGTGTTGCTCACCACTTTTCTGGTGCCGCTGATATTGCTGGCCGCTTTCAAGCACGACTACGACAACCCGTCCGGCTTCTACGCCCTTGTGCTGTTCATGCAGACCGGCCTGATTGGCGTGTTTGTGTCGCTTGATGCCTTTCTGTTTTACTTCTTCTGGGAAGTCGCCCTTATTCCGATTTACTTCCTGGCCGGCGCCTGGGGCGGCGAGCGCCGCGTGGCCGTCACGCTCAAATTTTTCCTCTACACCGTAGTGGGCTCGCTGCTGATGTTGGCCGGCTTTGTGTACCTGTACCTGCAAACCGGTCCGGCCGCGGGCTCACTGGCCCAGCACTCTTCAGAGCTTTCGGCCTTCTACAGCCTCAAGCTGAGCGCCTCCGAGCAGTCATGGCTGTTCTGGCTGATTTTCGCGGCCTTCGCCGTGAAGATGCCCATCTTCCCCTTCCACACCTGGCAGCCCGATACGTACACTGAGGCGCCCGCCCCGGCCACCATGCTGCTCTCGGGCATCATGCTGAAAATGGGCATTTACGGCACCATGCGCTGGCTGCTGCCGGTGGTGCCCTTGGGCGTGAGCCAGTGGCAAAAGCCGGTCATCATCCTCTCGGTCATCGGCATTATCTACGGCGCCATCATCGCCATTCGCCAACAGGACGTGAAGCGCCTCATCGCCTATTCGTCCTTGTCCCACGTGGGCCTGATGGCGGCGGGCGTGTTCTCGCTCACCCAAATCGGTCTGCAAGGCGCCGTCATTCAAATGCTGGCCCACGGCGTGAACGTGGTCGGCATGTTCTTCATCGCCGACGCCATTGAGCGCCGCACCGGCACCCGCCACATCCCCGACCTGGGTGGCCTCACCCGCCGCACCCCCATCCTGTCGGTGTGCTTTCTGGTGATGCTGCTCAGCACCGTGGCCCTGCCCCTTACGGCCGGTTTTGTGGGCGAGTTCCTGCTGCTGGCCGGCGTGTACGAGTACAATGCCTGGGTGGGCGCCGTGGCCGGCCTCACCATCATTTTCTCGGCCGTGTACCTGCTGCGCATGTTCCAGCGCGTCATGCTCGGCCCCGACTCGGCTCACTCCGAAACCATCACCGACCTTACCGGCGGCGAACTCCTGATACTCGTGCCGCTCATTGCCCTGGTGTTTTGGCTGGGCCTGTTCCCAAACTCCTTCCTGAACCTTGCGGAGCCGTCCATCACCAACATGCTGGCCTTGGTGGGTCGGTAAGAGCGTGGTGCTTGGCTGTTGGTGCTTGGTGCTTGGCAAGAGCGCATCACTGCCGGGTTTTTCTTCAACAATTCTGCTTCTGCCCTACCCCCAAGCACCACCAACCAAGCACCAGGCACTAAAAACATGACCTCCATCATTCTTCTTTCCGTCTTCGGCATCCTTAACCTGTTCCTGGGCTTCATGCGCTCGAACAAGGTGCTGCTGCCCGGCGCCATGCTCCTGTTGCTGGCCGTGTTTGGGGCCAACTTTGCCGACTGGAACCAGGGCACGCAGTCGTTTTTCAACAACATGCTGGTGGTGGATAACTACACGGTGGCCTTCACGGGCATCGTGCTGCTCACCACCATTGTGCTGCTGCCCTTCTCGCGCAGCTACGTGCTCAGCGGCGACAGCAACCTGGCCGAATACTACGCCCTGCTGCTCTTCTCGCTGGTGGGGGCCATCATGATGGTGGGCTACGACCACCTGCTGATGCTCTTCGTGGGCATTGAAATTCTGAGCGTCTGCATGTACGTGCTGGCTGGCTCCAGCAAGCGCGACTCGCGCAGCAACGAAGCCGCCCTGAAATACTTTCTGATGGGGGCCTTTGCCACTGGCATTCTGCTATTTGGCATCGCGCTGCTCTACGGCGCCACCGGCACTTTCGCCCTCTCGCAGCTCGCCACCGCCGTGGCCGCCCCCGCCAACGCCAGCCTGCAACCGATGCTCTACATCGGCATTTTGATGATGATTATCGGCATCGGCTTCAAGGTGTCGGCCGCGCCGTTCCACTTCTGGACGCCCGACGTGTACGAGGGCACGCCCACCTTCTTCACCGCCTTCATGAGCACCGTGGTGAAGACGGCCGGCTTTGCCGCCTTCCTCAAGCTGCTGGCCGTGGCCTTGCCCTCGGCGCAGGGCTTCTGGCTGCCCACCATTCAGGCCATGTGCGCCCTTACGCTGCTGCTCGGCAACGTAGGCGCCGCCGCCCAAACCAGCACCAAGCGCATGCTGGCCTATTCCAGCGTGAGCCACGCGGGCTACTTGCTCATTGGCCTCGTGGCCAGCAAAGGCGTGCTCACCGGCGATGCTGCCAGCGCCATTTTCTTCTACTCGCTGGCTTATTCCATCGCCACTGTGGCAGCCTTTGGGGTGCTGAAACTGGTAGCCGACCACCGCCAGAACGACTCCTACGCTTCACTCAACGGTCTGGGCAAAACCAATCCCCTGCTGGCCTTCACCATGACGGTGGCCATGCTGTCGCTGGCCGGCATCCCGCTCACGGGCGGCTTCTTCGGCAAGTTTTTTCTGCTGGCTGCCGCGGCCGACCAAGGCTACATCGGCCTGGTGGTTTTCGCGGTTATCATGAGCATGGTGGGCTTGTATTATTACTTGCGCCCCCTCATTGCCATGTACATGCAGCCCGCTCCGGCAGACGCTACGCCGGTGTCAGTCGATGGCATCCAGTCGGCCACCCTGGCCCTACTGGCCTTACTGACCATTGCCCTGGGCATAGTGCCAGGTTTCCTGAGCGGGATTTTGTAGCTTGTCACGCCGTGAACTGAAAAGGCCTCTTCGGAGGCCTTTTTGCTTTGTATCCTCCAGGTCTTTATGCGCAACTCCGACCAGAAATCACTTTTCCCCCAACAGCTGTGGGCGCTTTGTGCCCTGCTATTGGTAAGCAGCTGCGCCGCCAAGCCGCCGCGAGAGACGGGTACTTTCCGACCCTCAGAGTTAGTCGAACTGCAAAAGCTTGACCCCAGTATTCGGCTGGATATTCGGTACGCCACCAGCAAAAACTTTGCGGGCCGCGCGGTCTATTCCGAAGCCAGAGCCTTTTTGCAGCGCCCCGCCGCCGAGGCGTTGATTCGGGTGAACAAGGAGCTTGAGCCGCTGGGCTACCGG
>DASVTG010000399.1:0-3209 GCA_036387695.1 Hymenobacter sp.
AGGGATGATAACCGGCCGCAGGCGACTGCGCTTTGCTTGCTCGCACCCGTCGTTTTCACCCCATTTTATTCCGCTGCGCAGAAAGCCTCGTGCGCCTGCTGGGCCAGCTCGCGCAGTATTTGCCGCAGCTCGGGCGGCGAGAGGATGGTGACCGAGCTGGCTTGGGGCAGGAGCCAGGCGGCCAGCGGGGGCAGGTAGCCGGGCACAAAGGTCATGTCCACGCGGCCGTCGGAGGCCGGCTGCTCGTGGGCCCAGCCGTATTGGCGCTTGGTGTCCTGGGCGCGCTGCGCCGCCTCGGGCGCAAAGCGCACCACGGCTGTTTCCTGGGGCCGCCGCTGGGCCTGCAGCGCCCAATATTGCTGCAGGGTTTCGGGGCGGGGCGCAAATGCTTCATCGCGCAGGTGCAAGGACTCAACGCGGTCGAGGCGAAAATCCCGGAAAGCCTGCCGCAGCCGGCAGTAGGCCACCACGTGCCAGTGCTGGCCCAGGTAGAGCCCAATGGGCTCGGCGTCGCGTTCGGTGCACACTTCGGGGTAGCCGGCGCGGTACCGCAGGCGCACCACGCGTTGGGTGGCAATGGCCGTCAGGAGTTGCTGGTGCGCGTCGGCGTGGCCAGGCGCTGCCTGGTCCGGGCGCTGGCGCAGAATGTGAATGTGCGGACTGAGCCGTTCGAGGTAGTCGCGGTCGGCGCGGCGCAGCACGGCCCGCAGCTTGTCCATGGCCGCTTCGCCTCGCTGGGCAGTGGCGGCGTCGGTGAGGCGGGCGGCGAGCTTTTCGGCCGTGAGCAGGGCCGCCGCTTCCTCACGGGTGAACATGACCGGCGGCAGGCGGTAGCCCTCGGCCAGGGAGTAGCCCACGCCGGCCTCGCCGTAAAGCGGCACGCCCGCGGCTTCCAGCGTCCGCAAGTCGCGGTAGACGGTGCGCAGGCTCACGCCAAATTGCGCGGCCAGCACCGGCCCGCGCACCACCCGCTTGGCTTGCAGCTGCAACAAAATGGCGGTAATGCGGTCGAAGCGGTTCATGCGCAGGCTAAGGAAAAGTGGTGCAAACAGCCCCGAAAACCCACCGCCTTTCGGCTGCCAGGGTGGGCGTCGAACCGGTTGTGCGAAGAAAAGTACGGCATCGGGCGTCTTTTTTCAGCAGTCCCAGCTCCTGCTGACATAGGGCTGTCACCCCGCCCCCGGAATTTTGAGGCATCCTAACGGCGCGCGTCTTTCGAGCCGGCTCGCCCCGAACGTTCAACCCCCACGCCGCCCCTCATGCTACTAGCCCGGCCCGCTGTTGCCAACCCGCTGCCCTGCCCGGTGGAAGTCTTTCGCACCAACGTCGCCACCTCGGCCCACGGAGCGGCGGTGCTGCGGGTCCTGCGGGCACGGTTTCCAGCCCTGGTGGGCTCCTTCGACCTGGACGATTGCGACCGGGTGCTGCGGGTGCAAAGCGCCCGCCCCGCCGGCCCGGCCGTGTGGGCAGCCGTGGTGAGCCTGGTCCGGGACTTGGGCGTGGACATTGAAGTCCTGCCGGATTAAGCCTGCTCCTAAGCGGTTCCATCATACCCGCTGTTTTCATCAAAATCCTTAACCAACCCCACAAAATGACCAACAATCAATCAGAAATGACCACTCAGGAAGTCGCAAATCGCTACCATGAGCTGGCCCGCATGGGACAAATCGGCCAGATTCAGGACGAGCTGTATGCTCCCAACGCGGTGAGCCTGGAGCCCGAAAACCGTTCGCAATTGCCCCGGCGGGTGGAGGGGATGGCCGCCATGCGGCAAAAAGAACAGCGCTTCTACGAGCTTTACGAGGAGGTGCACGGGGGAGAATGTGGGCAGCCCGTGGTGTCCGGCGATTACTTCTCGTGTGCCCAGAGCCTCGACGTGACCATCAAGGGCCAGCCGCGCAAAAACAAGCACCAGCTAGCTGTGTTTGAGGTCGCCGACGGCAAGATTGTGCTGGAGCAATTCTTTTACCACGAGTAGGCGGGGCGGGCCACGAAAACGACCGTCGGCGCGGCTGTGGGGTAGGGAGGGAATAAAAGAGTTTCCAGTAAGCTCGGCACTGCAAACCAAGGCGTCCCGTTGACGGTATAACTTGACTCGTTGCCCTCGCGGCAGCGGTTTACCGCAGCATTTCCTTTCCAACCACAACCCTGCCTACCCATGCAAGAAGAAAACAAACTCAGCCGCCGCCAGGTCATCAGCGGCCTGGGCGCCGGCCTGGCCGTGGCCGCCGCCGCGCCACTATCCGCGGCCGAAGCAGCCGCTGGCCCAGTAGCCGCCCCCGACAAGCTGGTGGACCCGACCACCAAGTACCCCAAGCCCCCGTTCAAATCCCAATCGCAGCCCTGGCCGGGACTGGCCAGCAAAATGGAGCCGCGGCCCGACCACGGCGAAACCAGCTACAAAGGCTCCGGGCGGTTGGCCGGGCGCAAAGCCCTCATCACCGGCGGCGACTCCGGCATGGGCCGCGCGGCGGCCATTGCCTACGCCCGCGAAGGAGCCGACGTGGCCATCAACTACCTGCCCGCCGAAGAAGCCGACGCCCAGGAAGTGGTGGCCCTCATCAAGAAAGAAGGCCGCAAGGCCATTGCCATTCCCGGCGATTTGCGCGACGAAGCCTTTTGCAAAAAGCTGGTGGCCGAAGCCGTGCGCCAGCTGGGCGGGCTCGACATCGTGGTCAGCAACGCGGCCCGGCAGCAAACCCGCAAGTCCATTCTGGAGCTGACGACCGAAGACTTCGACGCCACGATGAAAACCAACATCTACGCGCCCTTCTGGATTATCAAGGCGGCGCTGCCGCACCTGCCGCCCGGCTCGGCCATCATCGGCACCACCTCCGAGCAGGCCACCGACCCGTCGGAAGACTTGTACGATTACGCCCAGACCAAGGCCGCCACCACCAGCTACGTGCGCTCCCTGGCCAAGCAGCTCGCCCCCAAAGGCATTCGGGTGAACGGCGTGGCCCCCGGGCCCATCTGGACGCCGCTGCAAGTGAGCGGCGGCGCCACGCAGGAAAAGCTCGTGAAATTCGGCGGCGATACGCCTATGGGCCGGCCCGGGCAGCCCGTCGAACTGGCCTCCATTTACGTGCAACTGGCCGCCAGCGACGCCAGCTATGCCACCGGCCAGATTTATGGGGCGTCAGGTGGCAAAGGTCAGCCGTAGGGCATCATTGCTCATACTTGTCAGCAGGTGCACTGTCACGAAAAAC
>DASVTG010000400.1:0-2339 GCA_036387695.1 Hymenobacter sp.
TGTGCAGGGGCTGGGCATTCTTGCTGAAACGGTAGGCCGCGTCGTCGGGAATGTCGGCATCGTAGCGCACCTCAATCCACTTGTGGCCGGTACGGGCGCTGCCTTGGGCAAAGTCTTCGTCGAGGTGCAGGCACTGGCCGGTGGCCTCGGTCAGGGCCTCGTAGTAAGCGGGCCATTCCGTCGCGGGCAGCCAGTCGGCAAGGCCCCGCAAGTGCACTACTTTCGCCGACGCCAGCGCGGCCCGAAAGTCGGCGGCCAGGGCAGCAGCGGCGCGGTGGGCCGGAATGGAAAAAGTGGTGATAAACGACATGGCAAAGGCAAACGCACTGCAAGCAACACCTCATTAAACGCGCCAATCTTTGGGAAAGGACGAATTTTGGTCGCCGAAGGCCATTACTTTGTTGGCATTAGCCTCAGCAGCCCAAAATTACGCCACTATATGCTCACCTTTCCCAACGCCAAGCTCAACCTGGGCCTCTACATCACCGAGCGGCGCCCCGATGGCTTCCACAACCTGGAATCGGTGTTTTTGCCGCTGCCCTGGACCGACGCCCTGGAAATCCTGCCCGCCGAAGCCGGCCGCGCCACCAGCATCACGCTCACCGGCCGCCCCATTCCCGGCGACCCCGCCACCAACCTCTGCGTGCGGGCCTACGAGCTGCTGCAAGCCGACTTTCCGCAGCTGCCGTCGGTGCAAATCTACCTGCACAAAATTGTGCCCATCGGCGCGGGGCTGGGCGGCGGCTCCGCCGATGCGGCCTTTGCCCTGAAGGCAACCAATGAATTGTTTGGCCTGGCTCTTTCCCCCGAGGCGCTGGAGAGCTACGCCCGCCGCCTGGGGGCCGACTGCGCCTTCTTCATCCGAAACAAACCGGTTTTGGCCGTCGAAAGAGGCGATGTTTTTCAGGATTTAGACCTCACGCTAAGCGGCACCGGTTGCGTGGTGGTGTATCCCAATCTGCACATCAGCACGCCCGAAGCCTTCGCGGGCATCAAGCCGCAAGCGCCCAAGCACGCGTTGCGCACGGCGCTGGCCCAGCCGCTGGCAACCTGGCGCGACACCGTGAGCAACGATTTCGAAGGTTCACTGGCACCCAAATACCCCGTGCTGGCCGATATCAAGCAGCAGCTTTACGCCGCGGGCGCGGCCTACGCCAGCCTGTCCGGCTCCGGCTCGGCCGTGTACGGGCTGTGGGCGGAGGGGCAACCCGCGGCGAAGGAATGGCCTGCGGAGTACACAGTGTGGCAAGGCGTGCTGTAGAAAGCAGAACGAGTACCCCGAATTTCCAATTCGGCCCGGCAAAACGGTTGTTCTCACGGGCCGAATTGGAAATTCGGGGTACTCGTTCTTAAACCGGGATGGAAGGCGTAGGGTCCGGCTCCTTGTCTTTCATCAGGCGTGCCACCAAAGGATGAATGAGTACGCTAAGGATAATGAGCAACGTGCCCAGATAAAAGCCGGTGGCCATGCGCTCCTGGGTGAATTGCGGCGCGTGCAGCAAGCCTTGCTTGTGTAGCAAATAAATCGATGCCGCCATCCCAATGCCGTACACCGGCTCCAGGTTGATGGTCAGGTTCACGGCGAAAGGGGAGATGCGCTTCATCAGTTCCACCGAAGTGGAAAACGCGTACACCGTGCACACGCCGGCCAGCAGGCCCAGCCACAGCCAGTCGTAGCCGTGCCAGGCCAATTGCAAGCCCCGGCCCTGGGTGAAGTACCGGCTGTAAATCGGGAAAAACAGCGCAATGCTCAAGCAAGCCCCCAGCATCTCGTAAAACGTGAGCCGGAGCGGCGGGTGCTGCTTCACCAGCCGGGCATTCAGCACGCTGAAGAGCGCCGAAATGCCCGCCGAAATCACCGCCACGCCCAGCCCCAGCAACTGGTCGAATTCGGCCTGGCTGACCAGGTACAGCCCCACCATGGTAATCAAACCCAGCCCCACCTCGTAGCCGCGCACCCGCCGCCACAGCAGCAGCGGCTCCAGCAGCGAAGTCCACAGCGCCAGCGTGGCCAGGCCCGCCAAACACACGCTCACCGACGAAAGCCGCGCCGCCAAGAAGAAGGTAATCCAGTGCGTGGCCACCAGCGCGCCCACCGCCAGCAGCCGCACCGCCTGCCCGGTCGGGATGCGCCATTCTATCTTCCGGCCCACCAGCAGCGCGGCCAGGCCCGCCGAAGCCAGCCCCGTGCGCCAGAACACCAGCTCTACCGGCGGCACCGTCAGCAGCTTGCCCAGTATGGCCGTGAAGCCCCACAGAAGCACAATGAAATGAAGCTTGAGGTAATCTTTGAGCATGTGGTGAGGGGTGAAATGGTGAGGTGTGAGGTGGTGAACTGG
>DASVTG010000401.1:0-3468 GCA_036387695.1 Hymenobacter sp.
CAGCCCCGACACCAGCATCACGGCCAGCAGGGCCCCGAGGAGCAGGCGGTTGCCCAGGCGAAGGCGCACGGCCTGCACGGCCTGGGCCTGCCGCAGGTTGTTAATCTGCGCGCTTTGGGCTTGCTCCACCCGTTCGCTCTCGTACTGCGCCACGTGAAACGTGGCCTGGGCGGCGTTGAAAGTATCCGTCAGGGCGATGTAGGCACGCGAGTAGCGCTGGGCGTCCACGGGGCGGGCCCGGGCGTTGTAAAACGCCGACAGCTCCCGCAAGTATCTCATCCGCAAGCCATCCAGCTTGGCCGCGGTGGCTTTTCTATAGGCCAGCAGCCAGTGGGGTTCGGCCCGGGCGTAGTCGCCCCGCGCCACGTAGTACCGGGCCCAGGTGGCGTCGAGCTCGAATTCGCCGGGCTTGCCCGACATGGGCAGCTTCAACGAGTCGTCGAGCTGCTGGGCCTGGCTTAGGAGTTCGCCGGCTTGCGCCACTTGCCGCATTTGCAGCAGCACCGCGCCTTTTTGCACCAGTGCCTGGGCCCGGCACGTGCTGCTCTCAAACCCGTCGGTTACCCGCGTTTGCAGGGCCGAGTCGGCGGCTTGCAGCGCCGCGGCGTGCTGCCCCTGCTGCAAGTACAGCTTGGACAAAGCCAGAAACGTAAACACCCGGTTTGCGCCCTGCACCCGGCGAAAACCGGGCAGGGCCCGGGCCCGGTTCAGGTATTGCACGGCCTTGTCGGTGTTGTCCCAGTCGGCGTAAACGGCCCCGGTCACCAGCAACTCGTTGATGTACAGCTTCTGGCTAAAGCCCAAGGCCATGTCCGCCGCGCGCAAGCTGTTGTTGATGGCGCGGTTGTAGTCGCCCGTGCGGCGGTAGTAGCCGCCTTGCGACACGTAGCAGGCCGCGGCGTTTTCGGTGGCGTCGTTCAAGCGGTAATAAGCCAGCTTTTGCTCGTAATACTGCTTGCGGGCCTCCATGCCGTTGAGTTGGTTATAAAGCGTCACCAGGTCGATGAGCAGCCACGGAATGGGCCGATGTTCGCGGTCAAAATCGGCCACGGCCGCCTTCAGCGTGTCCAGCGCGGCGGCATCGGCGTTGCGCTGCCAGAGCAGCAGGCCCGCGCGCAGGCGCCGGTAGGGCCGGTCGTTCACCGCTTGCAGGCGTTGGTTCAGGGCGAGCAGCTGGGCCAGCAACGGCAGAGCCGTGGCGCCCAGGGGCCGCAAGTCGAGCAGGTGCACCACCGTGCGCAGCCGGGCCGTGTCGGAGCGTTGCTGGGGCAGGGCGCGGGCCAGCGAGTCATAGTCGGCGTCCCAGTAGCGGTGCTGCGCCCGCGCTGGTCCGCTCAGCGCCCACACGGCCAGCACCGTCAGTATCCATTTCATGGGCGAAGACGCGGGCTTGCGCCAAAAGCGCGGTACCGGCCGCGCCACCCGCCTCGGGCAGCGAGGAGGCGGCATCGGCCGGAGCGGGTGCGAACGTAAGCAGAAATCATTGCGGGTAGAAACGGGCAAAAGCGCTGGACGCACGTTCACCGCCGCCGGATGCAAAGATGGATTAATTCCCCGGGAGCCGCACCGCAGCCAAGGCGAGGCACTTTTCACCCCTTCGGCCGGCCTAAAAACCACGAATTTTATTTTTGGCAGAGGAGCTTTGGGCATCAGTGGCGAAACAAAGCAGAAAGGTGGGCTTAAAAACCGATTTTATATAGGTATAAAGCTAAATTAATTCTGTTTTTGTGATGACCAGCCATGAATTTGAGGCCAGCTGCCTCAGTAGCTGCCCTGTTCTTTTCTAAGTTGATTTGTAGTTACTTGCTTTGCCAATGTGCGGGGCGCTTGCCCTTGCCAACGCTCGCTGCATGCACCTCCAAGCTGCCGAAGATTTTATTGTTGACAAGCTGCGGCGGGGCCTCTCCCCCACCCTTTATTACCACGGCCTGCACCACACCCTCGACGTAACCGCCGTGACCATGGAGCTGGCCGCGGCCGAAGGCGTGACCGATGCCGACGCCTTGGCCCTGCTGCGCACGGCCGCCCTCTACCACGACGCCGGTTTTCTGGACACCTACCAGGGCCACGAGGCCCAGGGCTGCGCGCTTGCCCGCGCCACGCTGCCCACCTTTGGCTATGACGCCGCCCAAGTCGAGCAGATTTGCGCGCTGATATTGGCCACCAAATACCCGCAGGAGCCGCTCGACCACCTGGCCCAAATTCTCTGCGACGCGGACCTTGATTACCTGGGCCGGCCCGATTTTGAGCCCATTTCCACCAGCTTGTTTCACGAGCTCACGGCCCGGCAGCTGCTAACTGGCGAGCGGGCGTGGTTTGAGCTGCAGGCCAGCTTTTTGGCCAGCCACCACTTTTGGACGGCCACGGCCATTGCCCGGCGGGCGGCACCCAAACAGGCGCGCCTGGCGCACATTCAGGACCTGCTGGCCAACTGGCCACCAACCGAACCAAGTCGTTAGCCCTCAATCAATAATCGGCCAGCCCGTTCCGCAGGGAATACACTTCGGCAAAACCGTGCGATAACAAGAGCACAGCGGCCTTCTGGCTGCGCACGCCGCTGGCGCAGTGCAGCACCACGGCCACGTCGGGAGACAAACCCTCCAACTCGGCCGCCAACTGGCCCAGCGGAATCAGCCGGCCGCCAATGCTGCGGCGGGCGTGCTCGTGCGGCTCGCGCACGTCGAGCAACTGCAGTGGGCGGCCGCTGGCTTGCCACTCCTTTAGCTCATCGGCGCTGATTTCAGGCGCCGCGGCCATCGAGTCGGCGGGTGCTTCGCCGCAAAAGGCCGCGTAATCGGGTGCCAGGGCCGTGCGCTGTTGGTTGGCCGCCACGGCGCGGAAACGGATGGTTTGGAAGCGCATGCCCAGTGCATCGACCAGCAGCAGGCGCCCGCTCAGCACGTCTCCGAGCTCCAGGATGATTTTGAGGGTTTCGGTGGCCTGCAGGGTGCCCACCAGCCCCGGCAACACGCCCAGCACGCCAATTTCGGCACAGCTTGGGGCTTCGCCCGGGGCCGGCGGCGTGGGATGCAGGCAGCGGTACGTGGGCCCGTTTTGGTGGTTGAACACCGAAACCTGGCCTTCGAACTTGAAGATGGCCCCGAACACCAGCGGCTTGCCCAAAATAACGCAGGCGTCGTTGACCAGGTAGCGGGTGGCAAAATTGTCGGAACAGTCCACCACGATGTCGTAGCCCGCAAACAAGTCCAACGCGTTGGCCGCCGAGAGGTGAACTTGGTGCGGGTGCAACTCGATGAACGGGTTTTGCGCGCGCAGCTTTTCGGCGGCCGCCACGGCTTTGGGCCGCCCCACATCGGCGGTGGCATACAGCACTTGGCGCTGCAGGTTGCTGTCGTCCACGGTATCGAAGTCGAGCAGGCCCAATGTGCCCACTCCCGCCGCGGCCAGATACTGCAATACCGGGCAGCCCAGCCCACCACAGCCCACCACCAGCGCACGGGCCGATTT
>DASVTG010000402.1:0-5027 GCA_036387695.1 Hymenobacter sp.
CCGAAACCATTCCGCTGAGCAGCATCACGGCGTACACGTACTGGCTCCGGCTGTTGAAGCTCCGGGCGTTTGCGCAGTACCACCTGCGCCTGGAGCTGGCCGACGGCCGGGTGCTGCACCTAGCCGACCGCCCTGGCACGCGCCCCGACGACCCCGCCGGCACCGTGCGCCTCGATGTGCTGGCCAAGCGGCTGGCCCGGCGCGCCACGTCCGGCCCACGCCGGCGCCCGCTGTTTTACCAGACCCGGACGGCGCGGGTGCTGCTCTGGGGCAGCTGGGGGGCGCTGGCGACGGCGCTGGTGCTGCTTTGGCTTGGCCACTCGGCGGGCGTCCTGCTGCTGTTTCCGGCGGCCGGCTACTGGGCCAGCTACTACCTGGGGCGGGGCGCGGCAGAACTCACCGAGTGAGGTTTTCGGCCCCCGTTACTTCCTTTCTGTCGGCGCCATCGTACTTATTTTCCCATGACCGTCGCCATCTGTTTCGCCTGCGGCGAATTCAAAGTTGGCGCCTTTACGCCCTGTCCAGCCTGTGGCGCCGAGCCTGCCTCCGATGAGGAGCTGGCCCACTCGCTGGCCCTCACCGACCACTACCTCACGCCCGAGGGCTTGGAGCAGGTGCAGCAGCAAGCCGCCGCCGGGCAGCCCATCAACGTTGACCCCGACTTCTACGAGCAATTGCTGCAAGGCCTCCAGGCAGAGCGCGAGGCCAAGGCCCGCCGCCCGTGGTGGAAATTCTGGTAAGGGGCGACGGGCCCTGGCCGCTTGCTGCCTCTACCCGCTGCCACCAGCGCCGGAGCTGCTGCTCTCGGACGGGTTATCTTGTGCCGCCGCCGGTATCTACCAGCAGCTGCCCGCGTTGCGGTGTCCTCCATCTACTTGCCTTATGATTTCCCCAGCCAACCAGTGGCCCCTTCCCGGCCAAGTTGACCCCGCTCTGGCGCCGTGCGCGTTCTGCCGCCGCCGGCTGCGCATCGGCGGCAAACCCGTCTTTGCCAACTGCTCGTGCAAGGCCTTTGGGCCGCCCGTGACCGTGGTGGCGCTGGTGGCCGGCGCGTTGGCGGCGCTGGGCGGCGGGCTGTGGTGGCTGAGCCAGCGCAAAAAGTAGTTTGTTCTTAAGAAAAGGGGCGACTAGGCCAGCCCAACGCGAAGAAAGCCAGGCCTGCGGGCAAGGGCCATAACCTCCGCTGGCAGCCGAACAAACGGCGTACCTTGGAGCCTTTTCAGGTACCAGCGCGTGCCCATCGAGCCGCTGCTGGCCGCCGCAGTGCCCATGCTGGAAGCCCCGCGCCCCGGCTGGCAGTACGCGGGCAGCACCTTCGGCTATTACTACTACAACGAGCACTACCGCTGGCAGGGCGTCGACGTCATTTTTGAGACCTCCAGCTACCCGGCCCTGCAAGCCGCCAACGCCACCGGCGTGCTGCAAAAGCTGATTCTGCACTCCGACGGCACGCTTTCCGGCGACTGGGACTCCGACAGCCGGGTGCTGAGCCGCGTAGCCGCCCCGGCGCCGGCTCTGCCGTGACGGCCGCCCACGAGCGGCTGTACCTGCACACGCTGCACCAGCTGGTGGCGGCCGGCGTGCCGTACGGCGTATTGGGCACCTTCGCCCTGCGCCGGCACAACCCCGCCCTGCCGCGCCGCCTGGTGGCCGACTGCGACCTGCTGCTGCCGCCCGACCCGGCCGAGCTGACGGTGCTGGTGCAGCTGCTGCACGCCAGCGGCTGGCGCGTGACGCTCTGGGAAGAGCCCCTTGCGCTGCCGCTGCGCGCCGCCGACCTGACGGGCAAGTACTACCTGCGGGCCGGGCAGACCGGGGCCGTGCTGGACTGCGCCTACGAGAACGATTACCTGAGCTGGCCGGAGTTCTGGGCGGGCTGCGGCTGGCACCACGGCCTGCCCCTGCTGAAGCCCGCCGCCATTCTGCAGCAAAAGGCGCAGCTGGGCCGGCCCGCCGACCTGGCCGTGCTGCGCTGGTGGAAAGAAGCAGCGCGCCAGGGATGGAGAGGCTAGCGCGTCGCCGGCAGCTCCAGCTCGGCGTACGTGAGCGGCAGCCGGGCGCCCGCCATCACGTCCCCGCCCGGGTCGGCGTGGGCCAGCTCAAGCACCGCGTGGCGGGCGTCGCGCCAGCGGGCATGGCGCGGGCCCCAGTCGGTTAGGGCCCGGCGCCACACCAGCTGCGGAGCAGAGCCGTCTACCCGGTACAAACTCAGGTCGGTGGGGGTGCCGCCGCTGGCCACGTCTTCGCACACGCTGAGCAGGTAGCGGCCATCGGGCGAAAGCGCGGGGGCCCCCAGCAGGTCGGTGCGCCGGCCGGTGCGCTGGTCGACCAGCAGCACGGCGGGGCCTTCGTCGGTCGACACATCGACCACCCACTGGTGGGCCGCCGGCAGGCTGCCCCAGTAGGCGTACGCGTTGGCGTTGCCCTCGGGGCCATCGGGCGAGGGCACGGGGCGCAGCGTGAGGGCGGGCCCCTGCGCCGGCCGGAAGACGAGGGTTTCGCCCCGGCGCTGCACCCGGCCATCGGGGGGCAGGGGCGCATCCAGGGTGGCCGGCACGGGCTGGCTACTGGCAACGGCCGCTTCTTCCCGCTCCGAAGGGCGCAAGGGCAGCGGGTCAGTCAGCTGGTCGAAGGCGGCCTTGGTGCTCGGGCGCAACCGCAGCACCAAGGCGGGCCGCCCCAGCGAGTCGGCCACGTGCAGGGTGTCGGCCGCCGGGCCGGCCGCAGCCGGCCCGGCGGCTTCGTCGGGTGCGGCGGAGCCAGTGGTGGCGGGCTTATCGGGCTGGCAGGCGGCGAGCAGCAAGGCCAGGGCGGCGTAGTATTTCATGCAAGAAAATGGTTGATGAAGCGGCCTTCTACTCCATGCGTTTGCGCTGGAAGTCGTGGATTTCGCGGCCGTCGTCGGCCAGCAGCAGGGCGCCGTGCACATAGTCGGGGCCTCCGCCGTAGTGCAGGGCAAATCCATCGGCGGTGCGCACGGCATGCTCAAAACTGTAGGAATTGGCGGGCCGGGACCAGAGGATGCGGCCGTCGCGCACGTCGAGGCGCTGCACGCTTTGGGGGCCGTCGCGCCGCGGCGTGAGCGCAGTTGAAATGAGCAGCGTGGTGGCGTCCTGATAAAGCACGCGGGCGTCGAAAAAGCGCCGGCCGGGCGTTACGGCCGCGGTGTCGTTGGAGAGGCCCGGCGAGCCGGCCGGTCGGCTTCGGATAAGGCGGCCTCGTGCGGCGGCCTGCATGTCGCCGCCCAGGACTTGCTCAAAGTAGAAAAACTGCCGGGGGCGCTGCCGGTCGGCGGCGCGGTACAGGGCCGCGCCCTCGGTGAAAAGCTGGCCGGTGGCAGGCAGGTAATACAGCGTTTGGCCTTCGTTGGTGAGGGCGCGCAGGGCCTCGTGGCCGGGGTCGAAGCTGTACTGCGCCACTCCGCTGCTGGCGGCGGTCTGGTCGGCCAGCAGGGTTTGGGTCACGTCCACGAGCCGGTTGGCGCGGGAGTCGACCTGGTAGAGCGTCTGGCTGCCCAGCAAAAACACCCGGCCGCCGGGAAAGGTGTGCCAGCGAAAAAGGTGGTTGTTGGGGCCGTGACTCAGCGACGACAGTTCCTGCTCGCGGCGCACGCCGCCGGTGCGCGGGTCAAAAAACACGGCCGCCCACGTGGCGGAGTCCCCGCCGCCGGGGCGAGGTTCTTGGGTGCGCAGCGTCACGTACACCGGCTGCCGCTGGGCATCGGCGTATACGTAGTGGGTGAGGTAGAAGGCGAGCCCGGCCACCGGGGCCGTTGGGCCAGCGGCCTGGGAGGGCCGGTCGAGGCGGTTAATCAGAAGCACCAGCCACACCACGGCCCCCACCAGCGCGCACAGCCCAAGGGCCACGCGCTGTCTCCACGACAAGGGCCGCCGCGACGCCGGCGGGTCGGGGTAGTGATGCCGCACGTGTACGGTCACGTCGTCCGAATCGAGGTAGTACTCCGTGTGGCAGTTCGCGCAGCGAAACAGGCCGGGGGCGAGCGGCGTGTTTTGCGTGCCACCGCACTGCGGGCACCGAATGGGGCGAATGGTTTTGGCCATGCTGCGGTAGTACGGGAAAAAGCTGGGCCAGGCCGTGGGGTAGTAAAAGCTGAGCAATAACGGGGGAGCAAGCTGGCGCCGGCCACTCACCGCTTTGCCACCCGGGCGCCTGGGCCGGGCACCGGCAGCCCCTCGCGCAGCAGCGGGCGCAGCTCGGCCATAGGCACAAACACGGGCACCTCGCCCAGGGCGTAAGCGGCGATTTCGTAAGGCAGATACACAAACAGCGCCCCGCCGGGCGTGAGGCACACGTTGGTGGTGAGCGGCACCTCGTTTTCCAGCAGCTGCGTGTCGAGCCGTTCGTTGTCGCCGATGCCCAGCGTGCGCCGCACGCCCCGTTCCAGCAGGGGCAGCAGCTGGGTGCGGGCTTCGGGCCGGAAAAGGTCGGCGAACGCGAGCACCCGGCCGGTGCGCAAGTCGAAGCTGCGCACCGTGCTGCCAAAGCTGCCGTGGGTGCCCCCCGAATAACTGTAATCCAGGATGCGCAAACTAAGCAAATCGCCCTGCTGGCAGATGACTGATGCGCTGCTCTGGCTTGCGTAGCGCAGGCTGGGGCGGTAGGCCTCCGTCGAGTCGGCGGTGGCGTCCACGGCCAAGTCCTCGGCCAGGCCGGCGGCGTCTTCGCGGTAGAACTTGGCGAAATCGGCGCGCTGCTGCTGCCAGAGGCGGGCCAGGGCCGGCACGGGCAGGTTGGGCAGCGTGTCGCCGCGCTGCAGGCGGCGGAGGTTGGCCCCCACGGCCAGGGCCACGCCGGACGCGCCCACGGGGTCCAGGGTTTGCAGGCCCACGTGGCCGTAGGGCGAGCGGGCCCGGCCGGGAAACGCCGCCACGGAATCGGCAAACGAGCGCACCGCCAGGGCCAGCGCCGGGCGGGCCGGCCGCAGCTGAATGGCCTGCCCGCCCACGGTGCCCACCAAGCGGCCATCGGGCTCGCGGCGCAGGCGCCAGCGGGTTTCCTGCTCGTTG
>DASVTG010000403.1:0-7220 GCA_036387695.1 Hymenobacter sp.
ATGTTGTGCGTCTGGCCGGGGCGGTCCTGGCCCATCAGCTTGCGGTATTTGGCGGCCGTTTCGTCCGGCTGGCGCTTGCCGTTCACCGTGAACCCCGCGTCGTTGAGCTGAAACTGAAAGCTCTTGTCGGTGGCGCCTATCAGGCCGTCCTTGCGCAGCTCATCCCGCAGGGCGCGCGTGTCGATGCTGGAGGCCCGCGGCGGGCGCGGCGGGGCGGGAGCGTCCACGGGCGGCGGTCCCAGGGGCGCCAACGGCGCAGCCGGGGCGCGCGGCGGGCGGGGCGGCTCGGGCATGTCGTTCCCGTTGAAGAACGTATTGGTATTAGAAGTGCTGTTGCGGTTCATGGTCCACGAGCCGGTGGCGCTCATTTTGCGCCCGGTGGTGCTTTCGTACAGCTTTAGGTACTTCTGAAATACGGCCTTGGGCTGGGTTTTGCCGTCCACCACCAGGCTGCTGGCACTCAGCTTCACTTGGTAGTTGCCCTTGTCTTTCACCAAGCCGTCTTTCACCAGTTCCGCCATGATGGCGTCGGTTTGCTTGCGGTCGCGCTCGGCCCGTTCACGGTCGCGGTCAGCGCGGGCCCGGTCCCGGTTGGCCCGGTCGCGGTCACGCTCGGCGCGCTCGCGGTCCCGGACGGCTTGCGCACGGTCGAGGTCAGCCTGGCGCCGGTCCCGGTCTTCGCCGGAGCGGGTTGCTTCCGAGTCTCGCATTTCCTGCTGCGACTCGCGGATGCGCTCTCGTAGCTCTTCGCGGCGGTCGCGTAGCTCTTGCTCACGGTCGCGAAGCTCCTCTTGCCGCTGGCGAATTTCGTCGTTTATGCCCTCGCGAATCTCCTCGTTTATCACCTCGCCGTCGGCTCCTCTCAAGCGGAGCCTGGAAGCCGACGAAGCGGTATCCAGCTTTTTAAGCTGAGCCTGTACTTCTTTCAGGCGCTGGTTGAGGCGCTTGCGCTGCTCGGCGCTCAGGTTTTTCACCGAGCTGGCTTCCTGCAGCGCCCGCTCGGCGGTGCGCAAAGCTTCCCGCTGCGCGCGGACGGACGGGGTCGGGTCGGGGCCGAAGCCGGGCACCAGCGTCCGGTAGGTGCCGCCGAATTGCCCGTTGGGGCTCAGCTTCTGAAAAGGCACCGCCCGGAACGTTCTGCTCGAGCCTGGGCCGAACTGCCGCTCAAGCCGCTCCAGGTCCGGCGCTCGGAACTTGAAGTTGTAGGGCGTCACCCGCCGGAACTCCCGCTCAAACAGCTGGGCGCTGGCGCCGTCGTTGCGAAAAACAAAGCCCTGCACATCGGCGCCATTGCGGGGCACCACCCGGATGATTTCCACCTGCTGGTCACTCCCTTTTTTGTCCTTTATTTTGATTTTCCGCTTTTCCGCTTCGGTTTCCACCCGCTGCCCGTTCACCACTAGGTCCGTCAGGCGGCCTTTTTTGTCTTTGGTGATGACCACCGTGCCGGGGTTGCTGCGAAATACGGATGCCCCGGGGCGGCCGTCTACGATGACGCGCCGTTCGTTTCGTGCCCGGCTGCCCCGGGTCCGGCTCTTCCCACTGCGCACGATGATGGTATCGGCCGCGGCCGTTGCGGCGTCCGCCTCGGCGGCGTCGCGTACCTCTTCCGCGTCCAGTGCAGCAAGCGGAGCCAAAGCATCCGGCGCTGAAACCGGCGCCAGCGCGTCCGGTGCCGATAACGGAGCGAGTGCGGCCGAAAGCGCCGCTGCTCCCGTTTTACGCTTGCTTGTGTCGGTGGCCGCTCCGGGGGCCTGGCGGGCGTTCAGCAAGCCGCCGGCCCGCCAATCGAAAGCCGCGGGCTTGTCAGCAGCTTCGATGGTCTGCGCCAGCGGACTGGCCCAAGCCACGCTGCCGCCCAGTAGCCCCAAGCCACCCAGCACCAGCGCCCCCGCCATCAGGCCCTCGGCTACTGTGGGAGCGGCCGGCCGGCGCTGCACCAACCGGCGCACCCGGCTCAGCAAGGCCCCGCGCCCGCCGATGGCCGCCAGCGCCAGCCGCGGCGCAGCCGGCACCACGGCGCTTTGGCTCCATTCGGCCAGGGCCGTGAGGGCGCGGGCCAGGCGCAGCGGGTCGCCGCCCACCAGGGCCGTGGCGGCGTCGTCGCAGCAGTTTTCGCGCTCGGTGCGCACGCAGCTGGCCACAAACCACACGGCCGGGTGGTAGAAGAACAACGCTTCGGCCACGGTCTGCAACAGGTTCACCAGGTA
The DNA here is from genome assembly GCA_036387695.1 of Hymenobacter sp. Taxonomy (GTDB): domain Bacteria; phylum Bacteroidota; class Bacteroidia; order Cytophagales; family Hymenobacteraceae; genus Hymenobacter. The sequence continues at coordinate 2,211 of DASVTG010000403.1, forward strand.
GTCGCGGCGCAACACGTGGGCCAGCTCATGCGCCAGAATGGCTTCCAGGTAAGCCGGGGGCAGGCCGGCCACGGCCCCCAGCGGCAGCAGTATCACGGGCCGCACGTGGCCCACCACCAGCGGCACCTGCACCAGCGCCGATTCCAGCAGCGCCACGGGCCGCCGCACGCCGCTGCGCGCCGCCAGGGCCTCAAATCGGGCTTGCCAGGCGGCGCCCAAGGGCCGCACGCGGTAGCGCCGCAGCCGCTGCACGTACAGCAGGCCGCCCAGCAGCCGCAGGCTCATGGCCAGCAGGCCCAGCAGCCACGCCACCACCAGCAGCGGCAAGTGCTTGTCGAAGTAACGCAGGCCCGTGGCCAGCCAGTTTGCCGTTGCGGCTGGAGCAGCATCCACCAATGGGCTAACGGCCTGCTCAGCGGCACTTGGCTGCGGCGCCGGAGTTTTGAATATGGTCGTTACCCTGGCATTCGCCGAAACGTCCGCTGCCTTTATTTCGGGACTCTCACCTTGCGGCAGCGTCGTCACCTGTGCCGACTTCGTGGCTTTCAGGAACAGCGGCTCCTCGTGGCCCGCACCAGCCGTGAAATACATGCCGAACGTGATGCCGGCCAGCGCCACCACCAGGCCCAGCGCCCCAGCCGAGGCCACGTAGCGCACTTCGGCCCGCTGCCGGCGCAGCAGCAGCAGCGCCCCGGCCAGCACGGCGGCTACTAGTGCCCCCTGCCACAGCGAGTGCAGCAGCGTCCAACCCAAAGCCCGCGTCAGCGCAGGCGAAAAGAAATTCTCAAGCGCGGTCATCGTCGTCGGGATTAGCGGTGGAGTTTTGAATTTCAATGTCGTTGAGCAGGCGGCGGATTTGCGCCAGCTCGTCGGCCGAAGTCTGGCGGCTGCCCAGGGCCTGCATCACCAGCTTCAGGGCCGAGCCGCCAAACGTGGCGTCCACGAACTTGTCGAGGAGCAGGCCCTGGGTTTCCTGCTCGCGCACCGCGGCCCGGTACACGTGGCTGCGGTCGGCGTCGTCGCGCCGCACGAGGCCCTTCTCCAGCATCAGCTGCAGAATTTTGAGCGTGGTGGTGTAGCCCACTTCCGCTTGGCGGCGCTGGCTGAGGTTGTCGTTGATGGCCCGCACGGTGGCGGGCCCGTGCTGCCAGAGCACGTGCAGGATTTCCAGTTCGGAATCCGTAGGTTTGGGGGGCGGTGCTTTGCTCATGTTGAAAGATACGAAGCAGCTACGAAGAATTTCGTAGGATGCAACAAAGGTGTTACGAATCACTTCGTAGTTGCAAGGATTTACTACGAATAATTTCGTATGTATAGACAACAAACTGACTTTCAACAAAATATTTTAACAGAAATATTTTGACTTGCCAAAGCTGCCGCCTAACATGATGGGTAGTGACCCACTTGAAGAATTCCGGCGGGCCTACTTTGGGCCCTATGACCACTACCTGGGCTGGCACGATGGTTACGATGCCGACTTCGGCGTCCTCGACCGCCTACTGCCCCAGCACCGCCGCGAAGCCGAGGCCGAGCTTTGCGAAGCCCTGCGCACCCAGCGTGCCGACCCACGAGTAGTGCTGGGATTGGGCCATTTGCGGAGCCGCGCGGGCCTGCCCGTGCTTCACGACAACCTCTTGCGCTTCGGCATTTATGCCCTGGGCGCCATCGCCAGCATCGACCCAACTGCCCTCGATGCCAACCAGGTAGTGGCCCACTTGTCGAACAAAAAGCTTTCCGAGGAGCCGCTTTACGGCTTGGCCATTGGCCTAGGAACCTACTTCACTCCCGCCCAACTCGACCCCCGAGTGCCCACGCAGCTGCTGGAGCTGGTGGCAGACCGGCGCTATTTGGTGCGCTACCACGCCCTGGGGGCGCTTCGCCGGCTTTATCAGTTGCCCGACCCCAAGGCTGGCAATGGCGCCACCATCACGCAGGCCGACGTCCGCAGCGACGTAATCTTTGGCTTAATCAGCACCGACGGGCAAGCCAACGATTTTCGCCACGCGCAGGAAATGCTGCGTGACCAAATCCGGGCCGCAACCTCTCCCTAAAATGCCATCAGTTGGCAGCCTGCTTGCGCCGCCGTGCCAGCGTGACCCGCGCCCGGTGGCAAATGCCGCCCAGCGGGGGATTGAACTTGCTGACGTTGATTTTAACCTTGCGCACGTGCGGCAGCTCGGCCATGATGCGGTCGAGCACGCGGTGGGCTACGTGTTCGAGCAGGCGCGCCGGAGCCCGCATTTCTTCCGCCACCAGCCGGTAGAGGATTTCGTAGTTCACCGTCTGCTGCAGCTTGTCCGACTCGCCCGCGGCCAGCAGGTTGGTGCTGATGTACAGGTCCACGCCGTACTTGTTGCCAATCTTTTGCTCTTCGTCGTAGTAGCCGTGGAAGGCAAAAAATTCCAGTCCTTCAAGTGCAATCTGGCCCATGTGGTGAGGTGGTGAGGTGTGAGTGGTGAGTTGACGAGACAGCAGAGCGGCAGCCTTGCCCAAGCCTGCTATTCCCGGATGCAGGACCACAAAGGTGGGCCGCTAAAAAAAGAAAGCCTGCCACAGGGGCAGGCTTTCTACAAAATCGGTGTAATCCGTTAAATCCGTTAAATCCGTTAAATCTGCGGTCTAGATTTCGTCAAAAAACGACTTCTCCGCCACTGCCACCTCAGCCGGAGCCGCTGTTGCGGCCATGCCGGGGTGGGTCATCGGCGAGGGCTGGGTGATTTCGGGACGGTCGGGGCCAATGGGGCGAATTTCCGGCTCGGTGGGGTCTACGCGGGGGGCGCCGGGGTGCGGCACCTGCGAAGGCTCGGCCGGGTCGACGTGCGGGGCGGGCGAGATGCCGGGATTCTCGGCGGGCGCACCGGGCCGCTCAATGTCCGGGCTGGGCGTGGTGTAGGGGTCGGGCTGTTGGCCCGGCTTGGGGTTGTAGCCGGTGGTTTCGGCGGTGCGCTCCAACTGTTCTTCCGAACGGCTGCGGGCACCCGGCGCGAAAGAAGCGGGGGTGGCGGCGGCCACGGCAGCGGCGGGCGAAACGGCGGGAGCAGAAGTTACTTGCATGGGGGGAGCGGGCTCGGGGGTGGGTTCGGCGGCCGGTTGCTTCGGCCGCTCTACCTGTACGCGTGCCGCCCGCGAAAGGATGGCCGCCGTGCCGCCCTTGGGCCGGTTGCGCGCTTTTTCCACTTTATCAAGGGCATCGGAGGCCAAATGGTGCAGGTCGCGCACCAAGCCGTCGAGCTGCTGTTCGAGGCGCTGGCACTCCTGGCCCAGGCCCGAAACCTCGCGCTGCATGTCGGCCACCGTTTTTTCGGCCTGCTGGTAGGCTTCGTCCACCACGGTGCGGGCCTTTTGGCGGGCATCGCCCAAGATGCGCTCGGCTTGCAGCTGGGCTTCGCGCACGCGCAGGCCGGCGTCGCGCTGGGCTTGTTCGGTGATGCTGTTGCCGGTGTCTTCGGCGGTTTTTAGGGTGCGGTAAAGGCTGCTTTCCACTTCGCGCATCTTCTGCACGTCCTGCTGGGCGTGTTCCAGCTTGAGCCGCAGCTCCCGGTTTTCGTCGCCCAGCCGCTCCCACTGCTGCGAAATGGTGTTCAGAAACGCCTGAACTTCTTCTTTGTCGACGCCGCGAAAGGATTTTTCAAACGTTTTTTGGCGGATATCGAGGGCGGTGATTTTCATTTTTTAGCTGTTTAGCTGTTAGCTGATGGCTATTAGCTTTTTCAGGTTGATGTATTGAGGCGCCAAGTGGGAAGGGAGCTAACAGCTAAAGGCTATCGGCTAACAGCTCAACCTTCCACACGGCCAGGCTGCGGTCGTCGCTACACGAAACTAGCCGGTTTTCGGTGCCCGGCCAAACCAGCCGGTTTACGGAGGTGCCGTGGCCTGCAGACCGGGCACGGTCGAGCACGCGCAGCAGCGTCATGGTGGCGGCGTCCCACAGCTTGATGCTTTTATCGAGGCTGCACGAGGCCAGGTAGCGGCCATCCGGGCTAAAGGCCAGGTGGTTGATGGTGTACATGTGCGCCGGCACGGTGCCAGCCAGCGTATAGCCCGCGGCCACGTCCCAGGTGCGAATCTGCGCGTCGCGGCCCGCCGTGAGCAGGTGGTCTCCGTTGAGGGAATAGGCCACCGAAAACACCGAATTGGTGCTTTCCCCCAGCGTGAAGCGGGTTTCCAGCGAATCCAAATCCAAGATTCTGGTTAGCGTGTCGGAACTGCCCACGGCCAGTTCGCAGCGGCCTTCGTGCAAAGCCAGGCAGCGCAGGCTTTTCGTGGCGAGGCGCAGGAGTTTCTCAATGCGAAAATCGGGCAACGTCAGCACGGCCAGCGTGCCGTCGCCCAGGGCCACGTACAGGCGCTGTCGGCTCGCCGAGTACACCATTTCGAAAATGGCGACGGGCGGCAGGGCCGTGGCGTGGGCCAGCTTCCGTCCGGTTAAATCAATGGCTTGAATGCCCTGGAAATTATGCCCCAGCACCAGCAAGCCCAGCTCCGGCAGGTGGCGCAGGGCGTACACCGAGTTTTCAACGCGGGCCAGCAGCTCGCCGTCGCGGCCCGGCTCGGCGGCGTCCCAGCCCACCACCATGCCGTCGGCACTGCCCGAATAAACCGTGGCCCCGGCGCCGCCCGTGAGGGCGTACACCGCGTCGCGGTGCCCGGCCAGGGTAGCTATTTTGATGACGGGCGGGCGGAAAATTTCGGACATACGGGCGGCGCAAAGGTAGCTTCGCGGATAATGGTTAGTGGTTAACGGTTAGTGGTAAATGGTGAATGGTTAGTGGTCGATGCTGAATGGTTCGACGCAGCTCCGTGGGGCGCTCGCCGCCCGAAACCTACCTTACACCACACACAAACCCAGCTCGGAACTCATTAGGCACTCACCATTAATCACTCACCGTTAATCATTAACCATCAAAAAATTGCCGCTCCATTCGCTTCAGCGCCTCTCTTCCACCGCCGTGCTCGGGCTTTGGCACCTTACCGAGACGCCCGCCGAGCTTTGGCCCGCCTTGCCCCAGG
>DASVTG010000404.1:0-3809 GCA_036387695.1 Hymenobacter sp.
CTGCGGTTCATTTGGCGGTGGGCGCCGTACGCGCGGCTGCTGGGCTACGGCGGGCGGGTGTCGGTGGTGGGCTTTCTGGAGTTTGTCAACGGCAACCTCGACACCCTGCTCATCGGGCGGCTGCTGGGCTCCACGCTGCTGGGCATCTACAACCGCGCCTACATGCTGCTGTACCTGCCCATGTACTTTCTCACCCACAGCCTGGCGCGGGTGGCCTTCCCGGCGTTCAGCAAAATCAAAGACGACTTGCCGCGGGTGCGCGCCCTCTACCTGACCAGCAGCACGCTGGTGGCCACCCTCATCCTGCCGCTGTGCGCCGGCGTGGCCGTGGCCGCCCCGGAGCTGGTGCAGGTGCTGCTGGGCCCGCGCTGGGCGGCGTCGGTGCCCATCCTGCGGGTGCTGTGCATTGCCATTCCGCTGAGCATGACCACCATGTTTGCCGGCATCGTGGCCGATGCCCGCGCCAACCTCCGCCGCAAGGTGGTGCTGAACCTGCAGTTCATGACGCTGCTGGTGAGCCTGTTTTGGCTGCTGCGCGGCCACGGCCTGGCGGGCATTGCCCTGGCCATTGGCACCGGCGAGGTGGTGCGCACCTTGCTCTACATGCGCGTCACGCACCAGGATTTGGGCATTTCCTACGGCCGCATCCTGGCCCTGTACCGCCCGGGCCTGCTAAACGCGGCGGCCGTGGGCGGGGCCCTGCTGGCGGTGGCCGCCGGGCTGCGGCCGCTGCACTGCCCGGCCCTGCTGGCCCTAGCGCTGCTCATGCTCACGGGGGCGGTGGTGCTGGGGGCGGTGCTGCTGCGCTGGCCCACCGCCGAGCTGCGCCCGGCCCTGAAAAACCTGTTGGCGCGGCTGAGGGGCCTGGCGGCCCTGCCCGCGGCGGCGCACGCGGCGCTGGCCCGCTACGAGGCTTTTTTGATACGCTCAGCCGAGCGAACGCCCGCTTTTGAGCCCTTCGCTACTTCTCTTAGCTCATGAATGTATTGTTGACTTCGCTGATGGTGCCGGGGGCCCCTTCGGGCGTGCGGGTGCACTACGAACGGTTGGCCGAGCAGCTCCGCGCGCGGGACCACCGCGTCACGGTGGTGACGCAGGACGACTTGCGCCCCTGGGTTCGGCGCTCCATTGGGGCAGTGCGCCGCGGGCTGGGGCCGGTGGGCGGCCGCCTGGGGCACCAGATTGGTTTGGAGCTGGGCCAGGTAGCCGAAATCTACTTCGCCATCGACCGGCGGGCGCGGTACGACGTGGTGAATGCCCAGGACGTGAGCAGCGGCTGGGCGGCCCGCCTGGCCCTGCGCGACCGGGCACCGGTGGTGGTGACCGGCCACTTCAACGACCACCCCGGCGAGGAAATCGTGAAGCAATTCGGCATTCCGGCGCATGGACTCACCGACCGGTTTTTGCGGCGGTGGTACAACTTTTTGCTGCGCCGCGCCACGTTCTTTCTGGGCATTTCGGACTACGCCATGCGCCACACCCTGCCCTGGCTAGCGCCCGATGCCCACCACGCGACGGTGCACAACGGGGCCGACCTGAAGGCTTTTGCCCGCCCTGACTCCGCCGCGCCGCCCGCCGCCGGGCCCAACTTGCGGCAGCTTTTCCCGAGCCGGGCCGTCATCCTCAACATCGGCCAGCTGGAACACCGCAAAAACCAGCAGTACCTGCTGCCCGTGGCCGCCGAGCTTCGGCGACTTGGCCGCGACGTGGTGGTGGTGCTGGTGGGCCAGGGCGAGGACGAGGCCAGGCTGCGCCAACAGGTGGCCGAGCAGGGGCTGGAACGGGAGGTGGTGCTGCTGGGCTACCACCCCAACGTGGCGCCCCTGCTGCACGGCGCCGACGTGTACGTGCACGCCGCTACCCGCGAAAACTGCCCCTACGTGCTGGTGGAAGCCATGGCCTGCGAGTGTCCGGTGGTGGCGCTGGCGGCGGGCGGCAGCCCGGAGCTGCTGGCGGCCACCCCGGAGGTGTCGTTGCCGGCGAGCACCACACCGGCAGAAATGGCCGCGCGACTTCACGCGCTGCTGGAGTCGCCGGAAGCTTTGCCCGCGCTGCAGCAGCGGCAATACGCCTACGCCCGCCAGCACTTCAGCACGGATGCCATGCTGACCAAGACGCTGGCCTTCTACACCACGGCCATCCGCCGGCACCGGACCGACGGGCCGGCCGAACCTGCCTTCGCGCCGCAATTGCACGCCGAACCCAAGGCCGGCTAGCCGCGCCTTGGCGCCACATAACTGCCACTCCCATGAAAATCAACCTTGGCTTCCTGCTGATTGTGCCCTTGCTGGCCGTGCTGGCGACCAATGCCGCGTTCTGGGAATTTGTGTACGGCCCGCAAATCGACCAGGAACCGGAGGGCGTGAAGCTGTACACCTACTTGCTGTTCGCCGCATCGGCCGGGGCGCTGGTGCTGTATGGGCGCTATATGGAACCCTTCGTTCGGGGGTGGCTGTGGGTGGTGCTGGCCGCCCTGGCCGGGCTGATGCTGGAGTCCTACGCCAACCAGGGCTCGTGGATGGCCTACCCGCACGTGTTCAGCAAGCTGCTGGTGCTGCTCATCATGTTCGGCCTTTATGCGTTTTACCGCCGCTTTGGCCTGCCGCCCATGGGCCAGGTGATTGGAGTGCTCACGTTGGTGCTGCTGGCCAACCTGCTGGTGTTTCACCGCGACTCGCTCAGCCTGTCGGCTTTTGCTGAGAACGAGCGGGGGTTTGGGTCGGCGGCGGCCTACTTGTTCGTGCCGGTGGCGCTCTACTGCCTCAACCGCTACCTGACCCACGGCGGGCTGTTGCTGCTGCTGTGCTTTTTCTTCTGCCTGCCCCTCATCCTCTTCCTGCAGCACCGCTCGGTGTGGATTGCCACGGCCGTGGCCATTCCCATCGATTTGTGGCTGCTGCGCCGGGCGGCGGCCGCCCGGTTTTCCTTTTCCAAGCTGAGCATGCTTGTGGTGCTGCCCGCCCTGCTGGGTTCCTTGGGCGTGATGATGCTCGTACTCGACAACCCCGAGGTGGTGACCCGCATGCAAACCAACGTGGAGGACCTGGCCAATGCCGACAAGCAGGGCACCGGCAGCTGGCGCCTGAAGCAGCTGGAGTCCTACCTGCCGCTGGTGCAGGAGCGCCCCCTGGTCGGCTGGCGGCTCGAAGGGTTTGAGCTGCCCATGCAGTTCTACGACCCCAGCAGCGACCAGCCCATGTGGCCCGACCGCACCGGCCACCACTTCCACAATTTCTTTCTTGACCGGGCCTTTTACTTCGGCATCATCGGCATTGCCATGGTGTTGCTCGTGCCCCTCGTCCGCATTGGGCGGCGGCTGTGGCAGCCCGGGGCCATGCGCCCCGACACGGCCCTGCTCATTGCCTACTTCGGCTCTCTGCTCGTGTTCTCGGCCTCTTATGACTGGTCGACTTACCACTTCGGCTTGCTGGGCCTGCTGCTGGCGGCCCTGGCCGAACCCGAGCCCAAGCCTGCCGGGCGGGCGGCCGTGCCCGCCCACGTCCCGGAGCCGGCAGCGCTGGTGCCGGCCTGAAAAGGGTTGTTAACTTCTAATTCACTACCATTTATGGCTTCTGATTCCTCCTTGCCCGCTCCACCTGCCGAGGCGCTGTCCACGCCGGTTTTGCTAATCATATTCAACCGCCCCGACACCACGCGGCGGGTGCTCGAAACCCTCCGGCGGGCGCGCCCGGCCCGGCTCTACGTGGCGGCCGACGGGCCCCGGCCGGCCCACCCCACGGATGCCGCCCGCTGCGCCGAAACCCGGGCCGTGGTGCAGGAAGTGGACTGGCCCTGCACGGTGCACACCC
>DASVTG010000405.1:0-10335 GCA_036387695.1 Hymenobacter sp.
GGCGGCCGCGCAGGACTATTCGCAGGCGCTGGCCTTGCAGCCGGAGTTGCTGCCGGCGCTGCTCAACCGCGCCACTGCCGAGCGCCGCACCGGCCAGCTGCCCCAGGCCCTGCGCGACTACGACGCCTACATTGCCAAGAAGGCCGACAACGCGCTGGCCTTCAACAACCGCGGCAGCGCCCGCTACGAGAACAAAGATTACGCCGGCGCCATCGCCGATTTCAGCCAGGCCATCAAGCTTGACGCGGCGGATGCCTTTGCCTGGAACAACCGGGCCGCGGCCCAGCTCAAGCTGGAAAAGTATGACCTCGCCGCGGCCGATGCCAGCCAGGCCATCAAGCTGAAGACCGACTACGCGGAGGCCTACCTCACCCGGGGCCATGCCCGCGAAATGCTGCGCCAAGCCGATGAAGCCTGCCAGGATTGGCGCAAAGCGGCCGAGCTGGGCCTGGCCGTGGGCGACACTTACGCCGCGGCCGCGGGCTGCGCCGGCGAGCCCCAGTAGGAACGCGCCTTGGCGCGTTCGGCAGTCGCGCAAGAAACGCCCCGGAGTAATTCGGTCAGCACTACTGCCGCCCAACGATTGAACGCGCCAAGGCGCGTCCCTACCTTTTACTTATTGATATGTCCGTTTTTACTCGCTTGCTAGTAGTGCTGGGGCTTGCCGGCGCCCTGCCCGTGGCCGCGCAAAGCGTGGCTTTTACCAAAGACCAGTTTGCCGACAACAAAGAAGGCTTGCGCAACGCCCTGCGGGAGCTGAAAGACGGCGACACCGAATACCGGGCCGACCCGCCGCGCTACGCGCAGGCGCTGCCGCACTTCTTGGCCGCTCAGGAGTTTAACTCGAACAATGCCAGCCTCAACGTGAAGATTGGCGACTGCTACCTCAATTCGGCCCGGAAGACGGCGGCCCTGCCGTATTTGCAGAAAGCGGCCAGGCTCGATGTCACGGCCGATGCCCGCACCCACTACCTGCTGGCCCGCGCCCTGCACCTGAGCGCCAAGTGGACCGAGGCTTTGGCCGAATACCAGCAGGCCCAGCCGGTGGGCAGCAACACCCGCAACGGCGACGCCCAAACCCTGACCGCCAACGACCTGCTGCGCCGCATGCAGGAATGCCGCAACGGCAAGCAGCTCATGGCCAAGCCCGTGCGCGTGTTCATCGACAACGCCGGGCCGGAGCTGAATTCGCCGGCTTCGGACTACGGGCCCGTGGTTTCGGCCGATGAAGCCACCATCGTCATCACCTCGCGCCGGGCGGGCTCGACGGGCGGCAAAGAAGACCCCGAAGGCAACGACTACTTCGAAGACATTTACCAAGCCAACTGGCGGGGAAAAGCCTGGAGCCGCGCCGTGAACCTGGGCGCGCCCGTGAACACCGACGACCACAACGCCACCGTGGGCCTGGCGCCCGACGGCCAGCGCATGCTCGTGTACGCGGGCTCCAACGGCGGCGACCTGCTCGAGGCCAACCTCACGGGCAGCACCTGGAGCAAGCCCAAGCAGCTCGGTTCCCGCATCAACACCAAGAGCCACGAAAGCTCGGCCAGCTACTCGCCCGACGGGCGCTACCTATACTTCGTGAGCAACCGGACTGAGGGCGGCCTGGGCGGCTCGGACATTTACAAGGTGGAAATGGAAAGCAAAGCCGCGCCCGTTAACCTGGGCGCCGCCATCAACACGGCTTATGGCGAAGAGGGCGTTTTTATGGCTCCCGATGGCAAGACGATGTATTTTTCTTCCGAAGGCCACAATTCTATGGGCGGCTACGACATCTTTAAATCGGTGTTTGAAAACGGCAAGTGGAGCACGCCCGAAAACCTGGGCTGGCCCATCAACACGCCCGATGATGACGTGTTTTTTGTGACTTCGGCCTCGGGGCGGCACGGGTACTACTCCAGCGACCGGCCCGGCGGCCTGGGTGCCAAAGATATTTACCGCATCACCTTCCTGGGTCCCGAAAAACAGCCTTTGCTGAACGAGGAAGACCAGCTGCTGGCCTCTCGCCTGGCTCCGGTGAAGCAAACCGTATTGGCGCCCGCCGTGGCGGTGACCACGGCGCAAGTCACCATCCTGAAGGGCACCGTAACGGACGACGCCACCAAGCAGCCGCTCGACGCGGCCATCGACCTCATCGACAACACCAGCGGCCAAACCATTGCCACCTTCCGCAGCAACGCCACCTCGGGCAAATACCTCGTGAGCCTGCCTTCGGGTACTAATTACGGCATCGTGGTGCGCCAGAACGGCTATTTGTTTCACTCCGAAAACTTTGACTTGCCCGTCGGCGCGGCCTACGCCGAAGTGATAAAGGACATCCCCATGAAGCGGCTGGAAGTGGGCACCACCATCGTGCTGCGCAACATCTTCTTCGACACCGGCAAAGCCTCTTTGCGCCCCGAAAGCACCGCCGAGCTGGAGCGCCTGCAAAAGCTGCTGACCGAAACGCCCGCCCTCAAGCTGGAAATGGCCGGCCACACCGACAACGTGGGCGAGGACGCCAAAAACCAGGACCTCAGCCAGCGGCGCGCCCAAGCCGTGGTGGCGTACCTCACGCAGCACGGCATTGCCGCCGCCCGCCTCACCGCGGCCGGCTACGGCGAAACCAAACCCGTGGCGCCCAACACCACCAAAGCGGGCCGCCAGCTCAACCGTCGCACCGAGTTTAAAGTGACAGCCAAGTAGAAGCGTAGCCCGGGCACAACCAGCCTTCGCCCCGCGCCTGTTCTTCCCGGGAGCCAACTTGGCGCGTGCCGAAGCTTGGCCTTCTACCTTGTAGCCCCAATCGAGTTGCGGGCCTGTTGGCCGGCTTTTTTGTTTGAATTCAATCGTGCACTTCCTACGCGCCCGGCAACTGGGCCTGATGTTGTTGGCCTTGCTGCTGCTCACGCGGCTGGCCAGTGCCCAACAGGCATTCGTGCGCCAGTTTGGGCCAGCCGAAGGACTTCGCCCAACATTCGTCTACGCCCTGCTGCAAGACCGCCAGGGCTACCTCTGGCTGGGCACCGGCGAGGGCCTGGTGCGCTACGATGGCAACCGCTTCGTGACCTTCACCAAAACCGACGGTCTGGCCGAAGATTTTGTGGTGTCCATGCGCGAGGACTCGGCCAGCGGCCGGTTTTGGGTGGGGCATTATTTGGGCGGAATTTCAGTGCGGAAGCGCCCCACCGACCCATTTGTGGCCAGCGACCGCGCCACCGCTCCTTCGGGCTTGGGCCTGCACGCCGACGGGCCGCCCGCCGTCGACACCGCCGCCATTGGGCGTTACCTGCGCCGCTACCGACTGCGGCTGCCCAGCGGCGTGGTGCCCATTTGCCTGCTCGAAGACCGGGAAGGCAATGCCTGGCTGGGCACGGCCGGCCAAGGGCTGTGGCGCCATTCAGACCGGCACTTGCGGCGCTACGCCACGCCCCCGGGCGCGGCACCGCCCGTGGCCCTCTGCCCGGGCCCAGCCGGCAGCCTGGTGGTGGGCACGGCCGCGGGCCTGCAAACCACGGCCGCCAACGGCAAACCGGGAAAACGATTCGGCCGCGGGCCGGCCGTGCCGGTTCGGGCCGTCCTGCCCCGGCCCGAAGGGCGCGGCTACTGGGCCGGCACGGCCGGCGAAGGGCTCTGGCAGTACGCCGCACCCCAACAGTCGCCGCGGCAATTAACCCAACTGCCGACTACGCTTGACATCACCGCCTTGGCCTACGCGCCCGGTAGTGGGCTTTGGGTGGGAACGGCCGACGATGGCCTGTATCAATTACCGGCCGACACCACCCTGCCCGTGCGCCACTTCACCACGGCCGAGGGCTTGCTGCACAACACCATTTATGCTTTGCTGGCCGACCGCAACGGCCGCATCTGGGTGGGCACGCACGGCACGGGCCTGGCTTCCTATACGCCCACCAGCCAACAATTTGCCTACCACCGCCTCGGCAACAGCGGGGTGTCCATCAGCAGCTTTGCCGAGGACCTTCGCGGCCGCATTTGGGTGGGCACCGAAGGGCAGGGCCTGTATTGCCTAACCGGCAGTACTTGGCGTCACTACGGTGCCGACCACAGCCCTTCCCCCAATTTCGTGTACGGCCTGCTGGCCCTGCCGCGCCTCCCGGGCATTGTGAACACGGGCCAGTGGCTGCTGCTTTCGCACTTGCAGGGCCTCACGCTATTCGACGCCAACACGGGCACGTTCACGCCCCTGGCCGCCGCCAACGACACGCTGGTGCGCGACTGCCGCGGCCCGCTAACCTTGGCCACCGGGCGCCCTCCCACCGCTTGGGCCGCCACGCGCGCCGGCCTGGTGCGCCTCGACGTACGCGAGGCCCTGGCCCGTGCCCGCCAGCTGCCGCCGGGCTTGATACTGGCGGCTGCCGAGGTCGACGGTGACTCCAGGCCGGTGGCGAGCCTGGGCGAGCTGTCCGCCACGCGGCATCGGCTGCGCTTCGACTTTGAGGGGGTGAGCCTGGCCGCCAGTGCCGAGCCGCTCGAATTTCAACACCGTTTGCTGGGCCTTTCCGAAGCCTGGAGTCGGCCCAGCGCCTCCCCCGAGGCGCAATTTCCGGGCCTCGACGCGGGGCGCTACACGTTGGAAGTACGCGTCCGCCGGGGAGCCGCCGGGCCTTGGAGCGCCGTGGCATCGGCCGGATTTAGCATTGCCACGCCCTTTTGGCGCACGTGGTGGTTTGCGGGGTTGGTGCTGCTCGGCGCGGGCGGCTTGGTGCTTGGGGTGGTGCGCTACCGGGAGCGGGCCCTGCGCGAAACCCAACTGGTGCTGGAGCGCACCGTGGAAGAGCGCACCGCCGAGCTGCGCCGGCAGAAAGCGCACATCGAAGACATCAACGCCGACTTGGTGGTGGCCCGCGACGCGGCCGAAGCCTCGCGCAAAGCCAAAGCGCAGTTTCTGGCCAACATGAGCCACGAAATCCGCACGCCGATGAACGCCGTCATTGGCCTCACCAACTTGCTGCAGGCCACCCGGCCCACCACCGAGCAAGGCGAGTACCTCACGGCCATCGAGTCGTCGTCGCAAAACCTGCTGGTCATCATCAACGACATCCTCGACAGCTCCAAGATGGAAGCCGGCAAGCTGTCGCTGGAACAAGTGGCCTTCCGGCTGCCCGAAGCCGTGCGCCGGCTCGGGGCCATGTTCAAGTTCGCCACCGAAAGCAAGGGCCTGTTCCTGACCGTGAACGTGGCGCCCGGCGTCCCAGCCGCGGTGCTCGGCGACCCCGTGCGCCTCAATCAAATCCTGGTCAACTTGGTTGGCAACGCCATCAAATTCACGCGCCAGGGCGGCGTAACGGTCAGGGTGGAAGCGGTGGAAACGCCAGATTTGGAAAGCCAGCCACTCAGTCACTCAGTCACTCAGTCGCTCATTCGCTTTGCCGTGCGCGACACCGGCATTGGCATTCCCCAAGACAAGCTGGGGGCCATTTTCGAAGATTTTTCGCAGGCCAATACTTCCACCACCCGCGAATTTGGCGGCACCGGCTTGGGCTTGAGCATTGCCCGCAACCTGGTGCAGCTGCACGGCGGCCAGCTCGGCGTGACCAGTGAAGAAGGCCGGGGCTCCGAGTTTTTCTTTGAGCTGACCTACGAAGTGGCCGACCCCAGCGCGGCGCAACCCGAGGCCCACGCCGGCCTGCTCGCGCCCTTCGAGCCCCCGTTGCGCGTGCTGGTGGCCGAAGACAACGCCCTCAACCAGCTGGTGGCGCGCAAGACCCTGGAGGCTTGGAACGTGCAAGTGGTCATCGCCGAAAACGGCCGCTTGGCCGTGGAAGCCGCCACGGCAAGCGAAACTCCGCCCTTCGACGTCGTGCTGATGGACGTGCAAATGCCCGAGATGGACGGCTACGAAGCGGCTCGGCAGCTGCGCCTGCGGTTTCCCGATGCCGCCCGGTTTCCCATCATCGGCCTCACCGCTTCGGTGCTTCCTGAAGACCGGGTGCTGGCGCTGGCCGCCGGCATGAACGACACCCTCGCCAAGCCTTTCGAGCCGGCGGTGCTCTACGCCCGCCTGGCTCATTACACCGGCCGCGCGGCCTCCGGGCAGGAGGGCAAGCGGACAAGCGGGCAAAAGGGTGTGGCAACGGAGGGGAAGGCGACCGTTGCCCCAAATGGTGCGCCGCAGCCTCCTGCCCCCCTGCCCCCCTACCCGCCTACCCCAAAAACCCGGCCCGATTGGCAGTTGCTGGAAGAGCTGGCGGGCGGCAACGAAGGATTCCTGCGCCAGATTGTGCGCACCTTTCTTGCCGAAGCGCCGGCCCTGGAGGCCCTGCTGGAGTCCGCCTGCCCCCTCGACCCGCCGGGCCTGGCCCGCGCCGCCCACAAGCTCAAGGGCCAGGTGGCCTATTTCGGCGTGCCGGTGCTGCACACCCAGCTCGACGAACTGGAACGCGCCGCCCGCCACCCCGACCTGCCTTATTGCACGCCTCTGCTGGCCACCATCCGCCAACAATTGGCCGAACTTTACCCCCAACTCGAGGCGCGCGTCACTTCTTGACAACTGAGCCGTAAGGGGTACATTCGTCAGCTTCTTATACTACGTTTCCTTATATGCCTACTTCTCCTCTGCGCTGTCTGGTGGTCGACGATGACCCCCTTTCCGTGCAAATTGTGCTCAATTGCATTGCCAACACGCCCTTCTTAACAGCGGTTGGCAGCTACAACAACCCCGTGGAAGCGGCTGAATTCCTGCGCACGCAGTCCATCGATTTGCTGTTTTTGGACGTGGAAATGCCGCTCATGTCCGGCATCGACCTGCTGCGCACGCTGCAGCACCCGCCGCTGGTGGTGCTCATTACCAGCAGCAAGGAGTACGCCGTGCAGGCTTTTGAGCAAGCCGTGGTGGACTACCTGGTGAAGCCCGTGAGTTACCCGCGCTTCCTGCAAGCCTCCCAAAAAGCCCTTGAGGCCGCTCAGCGCCGGCCCAGCGCCGAAACCGACGCCATCGAAGCCGCAGCCGCGGGCGCCGACTTCACCTTTGTAAAAGTCGACAACAAGTTGGTGCGGGTCGGCTTTGAGGAAGTCCGTTACGTGGAGGCCCTCGGCGACTACGTGCACATCGTCACGGGCCAGAGCAAGCTCATCGTGTACAGCACGATGAAGGCGGTGGAGGAAAAATTTCCGAGCAGTCGTTTCGTGCGGGTGCACCGCTCGTTCATCGTCAACATCAACCGCATTCAGGCCTTGGAAGACAACACGGTGCTGGTGGACGGCAAGCACATTTCCGTGGGCCAGACCTACCTGCGCGACGTGTTGCAGCGACTCAACAAGTTTTAATTGCTGGCTCGGCTCGCGCTCCATACGCCCATTTCCACTGTCCTCATACTCTCTGGCATGCACCCTACGCTCGCTCCACTTAGCGGCAAATCCTTACCAAGTACGCTGTTAGTGCTACTATTGGCTGGCTACTCGGCCCACGGGCAGCAAGCCGGCGACACCACCAGCGTGCGTTGCGGGCCTCCCCTGCCCCTTATGCTGTGCGTCGACCTCGACGGCCGGGCCTCCATCGACCCTGCCGCCGGCCCCCTCACCTACCGCTGGCTGATGGGCGACGGCACCACCCTCACGGGCCCAGTTATCACGCATTGCTACAAGGAGCGCAAAAATTACGTGGTGCAGCTCGACGTGGTGGACGACAAGACCGGCGAGGTGCGCCGCGGCCAGAAATACATTCCCGTCAACCTCGTGCAGCAAGACGTGGTGGATTTCACCGCCCAGCCAAGCCGGGTGCGGGTGGGCCAGTCCGTGGCCTTTGCCGCCCCCGATGCCCAGCTGCCTACCTGCCAAAACGTGCAGTTGATTTGGGATTTTCGCGACGGCGTGGTGGCCCAGGGCCGCACGGCCCAACACGTTTTCCGTCGGGCCGGCACGTACTCCGTGCGTTTCAGCATGCGCGGCTACGGCTCCAACGCCTGCACCGGCAGCCACTGCGTGACCCGGGAAGTAGTAGTCGAGCCGTAGCCCTAAGCGGCCTCGCCCCAAAACGGGCCCCGTTCAAAGCACTGCCTTGTAGACAGGCGCTGCTTTGAGCGGGGCCCGTTGAGTTATGCTCCCGCCTCGTTGGTTATGGGCGGGCCTTCGCGCAGCAGGTTCAGCACTATTTCCCACAGGTGTTCGTAGGGGATGATTTCGACCTCGGCGAAGGCTTCGCCCGGTGGAGGGGTATCACGTAACTGTTGCAGCAGGTTTTTGCCTCGCTCCGCTGCCCGCAATGCATCGAAGTTCTTTTCCACAATTAATTGCAGCAAGCGCAGAAAGAGGCGGCTGCGCAGCGTACTAGGCTCGTAAAGGTGCCGCTGCTGGTACTTGCGCAGGCGCTCCAGGCGCATTAGCACCGCCTCCAGGTTGCGTTCGCGCAAGAAATACAGCAGTTGCAGCACCAGAATGGCCACGTTGTGACCGCGCTTATCGCGGCTGTATTCCGGCAGTTGCAACACCCACTGAGCCATTTGCCGTTGGCGGGCGGTGGTCACCCGCTGGGGCGGCAGTACAAAATCGATGTACGCCTTGTATAAATCCCAGCGCTGCAACGCCGCCTCTCGCTGAATCAGGTAGGCCGGGTTTTGGGTGATGACCACCATGAGCTGCTGGGCGCGTTCGTACTGCTCGGCGTGCAAGGCCAGCAACACGTGGTACTCCTGAAAATAGAACCAGTTGCTGGACGATGGGTGAAAGTCGCGGTTGTATTCTTCGGCCAGCCGCAGCCCCTGCACCGGCTGGCGGCTGCGCAGGTACGCATAAATGCTCATGAAATGATTGAAGCGAATATCGAAGCGACGCGCGTTGAGTTTGCCTTCGCGCAGCCGACGCGAGGCAGCCGTTGTCACTCGAATGAGCTCCTGATAATTTCCATTCAACTCTTCATAGGCAATACGCATTCGATACACGGCGTTGTAGGTGCCAAAGCTTTTCGCTCGCCGGTGCAGGACCTCGAGTTGAGCAATGCGCTCAGGCATTGCGGGCAGCACCCCCCGGCGTGCTGCTACAGTGCCACTCAAAGCCAGCCGCGTCTCGGTATATAAATGCTCTGCCTCGTCTTCCAAAGCCAGCACAAGCTGGGCTCTTGTCAGCGCTTTAGCGGCTTTTTTATACGGAATGGTTTGCCGCTGCTGGGCATAAATTGTGCACAATAGCCGTCCGCATTCCACCAAATAGTTTGTGAACTCACCGGCTTCGGCCATGCGCATGCACCGGTGCAGCAGCCGTTCCGTGAGGGCAAATTCTCCCTCCGCAAACAAAATATTGACTTTATGCAACAAGTCCAGGCATTCCAACTGGTGCCGACGCGCCACCAAATGCCGGGGGTCGGAATGGTCCAAAAAGTACAGCTGATTGAGCAACTTGCTCCGCACCCGCGATTGAAGTTTGTGCAGTGCCCGTATGTTCGTCGCCGTGGCTTTGCCATATAGTGCTTTGGCAACCTGCAATTGGGTGGCCTCCGGAGTTTCAGCCAGTGCGGCAACAAACTGGTTTTCTTTATTGGATTGGCGGCCTCGAAGGTCCAAAACCGGCAAGGATGCCAAACTCCTAGATGTCACAATTCGCACCAAATTCGCAATTTCATTCATAACAAAAATGCTTTACAAGCGCAAATTGAAGGTTTTTCCACGAATAACGGGCAGAAAATCTATGTCACAATAATAGGGCTTATTTCCTTTTTCGGTTGCCTATAACCCCGCGACATTTGTATCGTGAATTTTTATGGCCATTTTAAGTAGCCAAAGTCACAAATAGCGCGTTTTTTTTGATAGTGGTTGAATCAAAGGCTTGGTTCAATGTTGCCAAAGCCATATTTCTACTTTTTTTCTTTCCATAATGATTTAATTTAGCGAATATTCACAAGTCAGATTTAAAGGAATATTGTCCTTTTATCAAGCTGTGGCGGGTATCAACTTTGTGTCACTCAAACATCTGACACACCTTTTAAATCCACAATCACCGTGCTGAAATTCCTCGCCATCGCCCTGTTTCAAATTTCTAGCTTGACTTCGGGCCCAATCCAAGCAACAGCGGTTTCCTCACAGACAATTGGTGCTTCTTCCGGTGTGGCCGCGCTCGGTGGCAGCGGCGGCTGGGGCAACGACGTGGCTGCGCTCGGCGGCAGCGGCGGTTGGGGCAATGATGTCGCAGCTTTAGGCGGCAGCGGCGGTTGGGGCAACGACGTGGCCTAAATTAACCCAACCCGTTTCATGCCTATATTGCTTGCCCACTGTAGCAGTGCTACAACAGGTTAATGCACGGCGTGAAGCAATTGCTCTCGGTTAGGATTCTACTCTTTGCCGCAACCTGTTTGCTGGCATGCAGTTGCAATCCGGAGCACAACAAGCGTAACTCCCTTAGAATACG
>DASVTG010000406.1:0-6943 GCA_036387695.1 Hymenobacter sp.
CCAAATTCCCACTCGGCGCACACGTAGGGGCTTGGGCGCAGAATCACCCACAGGCCCTCCTCCTGGGCCATCTTCACGAAAGCGGCCACGTCGTGGTTGCCGGTGAAGTCGTACTGGCCGGGCTGGGGCTCGTGCGCGTTCCAAAACACGTAGGTGCCCACGGTGTTCAGGCCCATGGCCTTGGCCATTTTCAGGCGGGCACGCCACGCCTCCCGCGGAATGCGCGGGTAGTGCAGCTCGCCCGATATCATCTGGAACGGCTGGCCGTCGAGCAGAAACTGGTCGGGGCCCAGCGCGAAGGTGTGGCGCGGCGCAGGAACCGGCTTGGGGCTGGCCGGGCGGCCGGGCGTGGGCTTGGGTTTGGTGACGGGGGCGGCAAAGCCGGCCAGGCTGCCAGCGAACCCGGCCGCCGCTAGCAGGCGGAGCAGCCGGTGGGGGAACCGTTTTTTTTGCACGAGCAAGGGGAATGGAAAAGGATGATGGGAGGAACTAACCGGCGCATTTAAGGGGCAACCTAATTAAATGCCGCGCAGACAAGTGCTTCTAGTACAAAGCAAAAGTAGGCGTCCATCGGGCCAGCTCAGGGGTTCATTTCCTGCCAAAAAGGACCTCAAAATTTGCTAAAGCGTCTTTGATTTACCCGGCTCAGGGCTACGGCTTCGGTTGATTTAGCTTCACCTGAACTCACGCAATCGGCCTTCTGACGAGCTTTCCCGCAGCGGTTCGCGGAGGAAAAACGCGGAGGTCCGCCGCGGTCCGGCAGCCGAATCCGCGAAGCTCCGCAGGAAAGCTGCCGTGGTTTGTTTACCTTAGATTGGTAATCAGATGCCGCCGCCTCGGGCGGCTCTTAGTGCTTACTTACGTGCCGCTACTATCAGGTTTTGGGGGGCTGTTGGCCTGGGTCTTGCTGCTGCTGGCGCCGGCCGCCTGGGCACAGGATGCCGCGCCCAGCGAGTTTCGGTTTGAGCACATTTCCGTCGACGAAGGCCTCTCGCACAGCGACGCCATGGCCGTGGCGCAGGACCGCGCCGGCTTCATCTGGATAGGCACGAACCGGGGCCTGAACCGCTACGACGGCTACGACCTGAAGCAGTACATGCTGCCTGTCAACCCGCGCAACGGCTTGTCGAGCAACCGCATCACGGCCCTGCTGGTGGCCCCCGACCAGCGCCTGTGGGCGGGCGCCGAGCGCTCGGGGCTGAGTTTCTACGACGCCGCCCGCGATGCTTTCACCCGCCTCGACGGCCAGGCCTTGCCCGCCGCTGACCAGCCGGCGGCCCGGCAACTGGCGGAGAGCGACGTGACCGCCCTCGTGGCCGACGACCAGCGCCGCCTGTGGGTGGGCACCGCCCAGGATGGCCTTTTCGTGCTGAGCTTTGGCCCACAGGGGCAGCTGCGGGCCCTGCACCAGCTGCCGGCTGCCGCGCCGGGGCGGCCTTCGTTGGCCCGCATTACGGGCCTGGCCCACGACGCGGAAGGCAACTTGTGGGTGGGCTCGCAGGAAGCCGGCTTGGTGGTGGTGCGCGCCAACGTGCCGGGCTGGCCCGTCTTGCCTACCGCGCTGGCGAGCAGCCGCGTTAGCGCCCTGCACCTCGACCGGCGGGGCGATTTGTGGGTGGGCGCCGAGCGCACCCTGTTTTGGGTGTCGGCCGCCAGCCGGCGCACCCGGCAGGCCCTGGTGCCGCACGCGCTGCCGCACCGCTACTCCCGCATCCAGGCGCTGCACTTCGATTCGTTTGGCCGGCTCTGGGCCGGCACGCTCCAGGGCCTCTACGTGTGGGAGGCCGGAACCGGAACCGCCGGCACGCCGCCGCTGCAGGCCACGCCCACGCGCTTTTTGCCCCGCGACGGGCAGCCCCACAGCATCAACTCCGAGCGGGTGCACCAGCTGCTCGAAGACAGCCACCAGGTGATGTGGCTGTGCGCGTCGGCGGGCGGCCTCAACAAGGTAGACCTGCGGCAGCGGGCCTTTGGGCGCCTCCGCCACCAGCTCACGGGGCAGTCGGCGCTGAACAACGCCAACAACTACGTCAACGCCATTTACAAGGAAGAAGCCACCAACACGCTGTGGTTTGGTTCGCGCAACGGTCTGACGGCCTACGATTTGGCCAGCCGCACCCATCGCACCTACTTCAGCCAGCCGGCCGACACGGTGCGGGGCGTGGATGCGGCCACCGTCTTCCGGGCCGCGGACGGCACGCTCTGGTTTGGCACCCGCGACCACGGCCTGCTGGCCCTGCGCCGGCCGGACGGCCGCGAGCAATTCACGACCTACCGCCGGCTGTCGGACGGCTTCGACCTGACCAGCACCAGCCTGGAGCACCTGGCCCAGGACGGGCAAGGCACGCTCTGGGTGGCCACGTTCTCGAAGGGCTTGCTGCGCCTGGGGCCCGACGGGCGGCTGCTGGGCCGCTACAACAAAGCCACGGCGCACCTGCCCACCGACCATTTCACGTACCTGCTCTACGATGCGCCGCGCAACGTGCTCTGGGCCAGCACCCGCGACGCCGGCCTGCTGAAGCTGCGGCCCACCGCCGACTCGGTGCAGCTGCTGCAGCAGTTCAGCTACGCGCCCGGCCGGCCCAACAGCTTGCCCGTGAACTACGTGTGGCCGCTGCTGCTGGGGGAGCAGGGCGCGCTCTGGATTGGAACGCTGGGCGGCGGGCTGCTCCAACTCACCACCGACGCCCGGGGCCACGACGCCGTGCGGGCCTTTGGCCCCTACCTGCCCGAAACCGACGTGGAAAGCCTGCTGCCCGACGACGCGGGCAACCTGTGGGTGGGCGGCACGGGCCTCTACCGCTTCACGCCGGCCACCCGCCGCTACCTGCGCTACGACGTGGCCGACGGCCTGCAAAGCAACTCGTTCAAGATTGGCGCGGCGGCCCGCGCGGCCGACGGCACGCTGTATTTTGGGGGCATCAACGGCATTACGTATTTTCAACCCGCCGCCATTCAGGCCAACCCCTACCCGCCGGTGGTGCAGCTCACCGGGCTGCGCATTGCCAACCAGCCCGTGGCCGTGGGCCAGCGGTTCAACGGCCGGCTGGTGCTGGCCGGCCCGCTGTCCCAGCCGCAGACGGTCACGATTAAGCCCTCGGAAAACGACTTTTCGGTGGATTTCGTGGCCCTCAACTACACCAACTCGGAGAAGGACCACTACGCCTACCGCCTGCTGGGCTACAACGAGGACTGGGTGTATCCGGCGGCCGGCCAGCGCACGGCCAGCTTCACCAACCTGCCGCCCGGCCGCTACACCCTGCAAGTGAAAGCCGACAACGGGGAGGGCGTGTGGGCTAAAACCCCGGCCACCATGGATTTTGAGGTGCTGGCGCCGTGGTACAAAACCGGGTGGGCCTACCTGCTCTACGCCGCCGCCCTGCTGGGCGCGGTGGCGCTGTATCGCCACGTCGAAATGGCCCAGCAGGCGCTGCGGAACAAGCTAAAGCTGGAGCAGTTCCAAACCGAAAAGGAGAAGGAACTGACTGACCTCAAGCTGGGCTTCTTCACCAACGTGAGCCACGAGCTGCGCACCCCCTTGACGTTGATACTTGGGCCGATGGAGGAAATAATGGGGGCGCACGGCCCCGTGAGCGGCCTGCGCGACAAGGTGTTGCTGATGCACAAGCAGACGCGCAAGCTGCTCGACCTGGTGAACCAGCTGCTGGACTTCCGCAAAGTGGAAACCGGCAACGTGCCGTTGCGCGCCAGCTCCGGCAACGTGGTGCAGTTCATGGACGACGTTTTTCGGGTATTCCAGCAAAAGGCTGAGGAACGGCGCCTTACTTACGCCCTGGACGTGCCCGCCGAGCCGGTGGCGCTGTACTTCGACCGCAGCAAGCTGGAAATCATCCTCACCAACCTGCTGGCCAACGCCATGAAGTACACGCCCGAGGGCGGCCAGCTTACCCTCGCCGCCACGGTGGTGGGCAGCCCGGGCGGCGAGGCCGTATTTCAGCATGGCCAGCTGACGGGCAACTTTCTGGAAATAAGCGTAGTGGACACGGGCGTGGGCATTCAGGCGGCGGAGCTGGCGCACATCTTTGACCCCTACTACCAGGCCTCGCACACCGACACGTTGCGCATGACCGGCACGGGCATCGGCCTTTCGCTGGTCCGGCAGTTTGCCGAGCGCCACCGGGGCAGCATCGAGGTGGAAAGCGTGGTGGGCGCGGGCACGGCCTTTCGGCTGCGGCTGCCCTTTGGCCAAGCCCACCTGCTCCCCGCCGACCTGCTGCCCGAGCCGGAGCCGCAGGCCGCCGAAACCGCGCCCGGCCCCGCCGCGCCGGGCCTCACCAACGAACCGCTGACCCTGGCCACCCTGCCGCGCCTGCTGGTGGTGGAAGACAACGACGAAGTGAGCGAGTACCTGCAGCAGCTCTTCGCTCCCGACTTTGAGGTGACGGCCGCCGCCAACGGCCTTGAAGGATGGGAGAAAGCCCTGGCGCTACTGCCCGACTTCGTGATTTCGGACGTGATGATGCCGCGCAGCGACGGCCTGGAACTGTGCCGCAAGCTCAAGCAGCACCCCAAAACGGCCCACATCCCGTTGTTGCTGCTCACGGCCCGCACCGCGGCCCTGCACGAGGTGGAAGGCTTCGGGCTGGGGGCCGACGACTACGTGAGCAAGCCCTTCAACCCGCTGGTGCTGCAAGCCAAGGTGGCGGCGCTGCTGCGCAACCGCGGCAAGCTGCGCGAGTACTACCAGCGCCAGATACTGCTGGAGCCCACCGAGCTGGTCATCGCCGACGCCGACCGCACCTTTCTGGAGCAGGCCATGCGCGCCGTGGAGCAGCGCCTCGAAGACCCTGCCTTTGGCGTGCAGGTACTGGCCAGCGACCTGTGCCTAAGCCAGTCGGTGCTGTACCGGCGCATCAAGCACATCACCGGGCAAACCACCGTCGAGTTCATCCGCGACGTGCGCATGAAAAGGGCCGCGCAACTCCTGGCCCACGGTCAAATGCGAGTTTCAGAAGTGGCCTATCAGGTGGGGGTTGAAAACGTGAAGTACTTCCGCAAAACGTTTCAGAAAATTTACGGGGTCGCGCCTTCGGAGTACGCCAGGCAGCACCGCCCCGGCAATGGCGCCGCCTTGCTGCTCGACGCCGACGCCCTGGAAGCAGACTCCTGAGAAGGAACGGCGGGCGCCTTCAGCGTAAACAAACCGCCCGCCAAAGGCAACGGGAACCACCGGCCCGCCACGCGCCGGCGTACACACCCACTGCCTTGAAAAGCGAATAGACCAACGCTTCCTCGAGAAGCCGGGCCAGCCCCGGAAGCACCAGCCTGTGTGTGGCCCCCGAAGGAGAAGAGGCAAAAACGCTTACGGGATTGAAGGAGCGGGGACACGACGCGGGGGAAATGCGCAAGCATCGGCAGGGGTCATTTTTGGCGATAAACGGCACGATGCTTGGTTTTGGCGGGCTTTCTGTGTTGCTTGCTTTTCCTATTCCACTCGCTTTCTACCCCGATGAATGTTGACTTTTCAAAGCTCGTGGCCCGGCTGGACCGCGACTGCCAGCTCTGGCACCGGTGGCTGCGCCGCAGCGTGCGCCTGTATTTGGTGCTGCGCGAGCCCCACGTGCCCGCCCAACGAATAGAAGCCCTGCTGCGCGCCGTGGAGCGCAACTTGCTGTGGCACCTGCTGCAACAGGAGCCGGGCATGGCGCTGGGGCAAGCCTGGGCCGTGCTCGAGAAAGCCCAGGGCGACTTCATGAGCGACCCCGCCCGCGTGCACGCGCTCTTGGCCGAAATGTCGGCCGACCAGGCCGTCAACGAGCCGCTGGAATGAGGTGCCCGGCTTCCGGGTTGGCGTTGTTGCCGGGTGGCTGCCCGCGGCTCGGCACCCGGCCGGCCGACCCGGCTTCAGCAGCGCGGTTGGCGCCAAGGGTTTGCCACTACCGGCTTTTTTCTCCTTGGCCTTTCTCCCGCCCTTCCGTGATTTACCCACTATCCCCTCCGATTCATTCCAATATTTTTACTTTATATGCCCGACATCTCCAAGCTCGAAGAACTACTGGAGCAACTTCTCCTCCATCAGGACGCGATGGACAGCAAGCTTCATAACCTCCAAAGCAGCCTCAACCGCATTTCGGAAGACCAGGAGAAATTTTACCGCGAGCTCCGGGTCATGGCCACCGACCTGCGGCGCGTCAAAAACGCCCTGAAACAATTGCCCCCCGGTTAGCCGTATCCTGGGCCTGTCCTTGCTTTTTTCGGGCATCTGCCCTGTCCCGAAACGTCGCCGGCCCCAACGGAAGCCGAAAGCACCTTCTCTTTTTCGAGTCCGCTGCTTGCATTATTAATTGTATTACTTGGGCCAATCCTGGCAATACCTGAGCCGTGCGCCCAAAGCTGGTACAGCAATTGCGGCTGGGCCGAACCCGAGTGGTGGCCCCGGACAAAACTATCCTATTGGTAACCAACAGTCTGCACCGCCTCCATCCACCACATGTAGCACCTCCATATTGTTTCTCCAATTACCCTTGGTTACATACTATGTCCATCCTTTCCATATTTCGTACCCCACGTCCAGACCTCGCCACCGCTACTAAAATTATTCCGCCGCCGGCTGCCCCGGAACCCATCGAAGCGTCGGCCGAAGACAGCGGTTGCGCGCAACACGACGCCGTGATGCAAGTGCTCGACCAAGTGCTTCAAAACCTGGAAGTGGTTCACTACAACGTGCGCGTGCTCGACAACAAGCTCACCGCCTTGCAAGCGGACGTAAACGCCAGCATTAACAACGAAACCCTTCTGAGCCGCGACCACGACGCCATCATTGCGGAAGTGAAGCACCTCAAGCAAGCCGTTAGCAGCCTTTACCGGTAATCGTGGCCACCCCTTTTCACTAACAGGATTGCGCTGCCGCCTTCGCCGGGCCTGCAAAAGCGTCCGGAGGAAACTCGTTGTTCAAGTGGAAGATGCGTGGCGGTGTGGCCCG
>DASVTG010000407.1:0-1614 GCA_036387695.1 Hymenobacter sp.
CCCACCTCAGCGAGAAATAACTACAGAACCCTATGCCCGACCGATTTTTCAACCTTCCCGACCTTGCCCTCGAAAGCGGGGAAACCCTGGCGGGTGCCCGCGTGGCCTACCGCACCTGGGGCCAGCTCAACGAAGACCGCAGCAACGCGGTGTGGGTGTGCCACGCCCTCACGGCCAACGCCGACGTGCTGAGCTGGTGGCCGGGCCTGGTGGGCCCGGGCTGCTATTTCGACCCCGCCGACTGGTTTATCGTGTGTGCCAACGTGCTGGGCTCGTGCTACGGCAGCACCAGCCCGCTCGACGAAGACCCCGCCACCGGGCAGCCGCGCTACCAGCACTTCCCGCTGCTTACCATTCGGGATTTGGTGGCCGCCCACGACGCCCTGCGCGAGGAGCTGGGCCTGACGGGCATTCACACGCTGATTGGCGGCTCCTTGGGCGGGCAGCAAGCCCTGGAGTGGGCCGTGCTGCGGCCGGACTTGTTCGATAACCTGGTGGTGATTGCCACCAACGCCCGGCATTCGGCCTGGGGCATTGCGTTCAACGAAGCCCAGCGGCTGGCCATTGAGGCCGACCCGACCTACGCCGCCGGCCAGCGCGGTGGGGGCGACGACGGCCTGCGCGCCGCCCGTGCCATTGCCCTGCTCAGCTACCGCAGCTACTCGGCCTACGCCGAAACCCAAACCGACCCCGACGACGTGCTGCTCCGTGAACACCGCGCCAGCACCTACCAGCGCTACCAGGGCGAGAAACTGGTGGCCCGCTTCGACGCCTACAGCTACGTGGCCCTCAGCCGCAGCATGGACTCGCACAACCTCGGCCGGGGCCGGGGCGGCGTGGCCCAGGCGCTGGGCCGCATTGGGGCGCGCACGCTGGTGCTCGGCATTACTTCCGACGTGCTGTTTCCGCTCAGCGAGCAGCGGGAATTGGCCGCCCACATTCCGGGCGCCATGTACGCGGAATTAGACTCGCGCTACGGGCACGACGGCTTTTTGCTGGAAACGGCGGCCATCACGCACTTTCTGGAGCTGTTCTACGCGCCCACGTTCGCGCATTGATATCAGTTAAAAGTGAAAAGCTAAGAGTTAAAACAAGCTCTCTTTTCACGCTTAACTTTTCACTTTTAACTCTTTTCACAATGACCACCAAACCCGCTTTTCGCCTTGCCTTGTCCCGTCCGTTTTCGCTGCTCAGCGCCTTGCTGATGCTGGTAATGGGGCTGGCCAGCTGTAGCGGGTCTGGTGACAAGGCCGCCACCGCCAACCCCGAAACCGTGCGGCTGGACTACGCCTACTACAACCCGCTTAGCCTGGTGCTCAAGCAGCAAGGCTGGCTGGAAAAGGACCTGGCCAAGCAGAACATCAAGGTGGAATGGGTGCTGAGCCAGGGCAGCAACAAGGCGCTGGAGTTTCTGAATGGCAGCAGCATCGACTTCGGCTCCACGGCCGGCGCGGCGGCACTCATTGGCCGGGCCAACGGCAACCCGCTGAAGGCCATTTACATCTATTCCAAACCGGAGTGGACGGCGCTGGTCACGGGGCCGAATTCCGCCATCAAGTCGGTGGCGGATTTGAAGGGCAAGCGCGTGGCCGCCACCCGCGGCACCGACCCCTA
>DASVTG010000408.1:0-2836 GCA_036387695.1 Hymenobacter sp.
CCCGCGCCTTGCCAAATTCCAGAATCCGGTCGATAAACTCGTAGGGCGTGTAGCCGGCCAGGGCCGTCTGGTGGAAAATGCAGGTGGCGGGCGTCATGCCGGGCAAAGAGTTGACTTCGATGATGAGCACCTCCACCTCGCCTTCTTGCCGCACGCGCACAAAAGCATCGATGCGGGCGTAGCCCTGAATGTCGAGCACTTCGGCCACGCGGCGCAACACGGCTTTCACCTCGTTGGAGATGCGCTGGCGCTCGGCGGGGTCCACGTCGTAGCGCGCGGGGGTGATGTTCTGGCCTTCGCCGGCCAGAAATTTCTCCTCCAGGCTGAGCACCTCGCCGGTAGCCAGGGCCTCGCTGGCCTCAAATACTTCGATGTCGAGCTGCCCGTCTTCGTCGTAAGAGGTGAGCAGGCCGCCTGTGACCTCCAAAAAGTGCGCAGCTCCGTCGCGGCTGATGAGCGTCTCGACCAGAAAGGCGTCCTTGCGCGGGAATTCTTCCTTGAAGCCCAGGCTCAGCACCCCGGCCGGCCCGGCCAGCAGGTCTTCTTCGGTTCGGAAAATCAACTGGCTGAAGGCTTCCAGCTCCGCGCGACTCTTAATTTTCTTCACTGCCGAAGAGCAGCCGTCGTCGGCGGGCTTGGCGATGAAGGGGTAGGAGAACTGCGTTTCGAGCGAGCGGTAGAAACCTTCGGCGTCGGCCTGCCACTCCAGCTTGTTGGCCATGCGGTGCTCGGCCACCCGCAGGCCGGCGTCGCGCAGGCGCTTGTTGGTTTCGAACTTGTTGATGGTGACGCTGCTGCTGGCCACGCCCGACCCGTTGTAGGGCAGGCGGTATTGCTCCAGCTGCTGCTGCAACGCGCCGTCTTCGCCGGGCCGGCCGTGCAGGGCAATAAAGACTTCGTCGGCCAGCTGCGCCAGCTCTTCGAACGAAATGCGGCGCGGCAAGGCCAGCGCCTGGCCCGCGTAGGTGCTGGTAATCACGCTGGCCTCGCGCCGGATGCGCTCCAGAATGGGGTGCGGCGCCTCGCCGGCCTCGGCGTGCTCAATCTTCTCGCGGATGTCGTCGGCGTTGTCCTTCAGCATCACGTTCACGGGCAGCACGTAGAGGCGGTGCTCCTCGGCCGAGCCGGTGAGGAACACCGGTACCGGCGCGTACTTGGCCGAGGAGCTGAGCTTCTCGTAGATGTTGCGCCCGCTTTCCACTGAAATGTGCCGCTCCGAAGAGTAGCCGCCCATAATCACGGCCACGCGAATGCGCTCGGTGGCTTCGTGCTGACGGGTTTTGATGGCTTCGTCCAATAGCTGCATTTGCCGTTTCAGTTGCACGGGTTTCATGCTGCCGCGCTGCCGAGCGGCGAGCGACGTTCGGATAAGATAGGTCAGGAACTGGCTTGGATTGAGGCCAATTTCGGCGGCCTGATGAAAAAAGAACGAAGCCGGCAACATGCCCGACGTCGTGTTCGGGTCATTCAAGAATATTTGACCGTCGGGCGTGTAAAAACCGTCGAGACGCGCATAGACCTGAAAACCGAAGGTGCGGAACATCTTTTCGCACGCCTTGCGAACCTCCTGAATCTTGTCCTCGGGCAAGTCGATGGGGGTAACCTTACGGGCCAGGCCGGGCAGGTACTTCGAGCGGTAGTCAAACATCTCTTCGCCCTTCACAATTTCGGTGGGCGGAAGCGCCAGCGGGTCGCCGTGCTGGTTTTCGATGACGATGCAGCTGAATTCGCGTCCGGCCACAAAGCTTTCGATGAGCACCTGCGTTTCGCCCGAACTGCTTTTTAGAAATACGGTGTCTGCCCCTTCTTCAAAGCTCAGGTTCAGGAAGTTCAACAGGGTTTCCGGATGGTAAACGGTGGTCTGCTGAATATCGGCAATGGAAGCAACCCCTCCGTGCCCAGTCCGGCCAATTTCCGCCACTACGGGCAGGCCAATGCCTTCCCGAATATCAGCCAGCTGGCGCACCCACGCCACTTTAGCGGCTTCGGCCAGGGCCGTCCATTCGGCCCGTTTCACGTTCTGACGGAACAAGGCCTTCTGCACGGCTGCTTCAAAAGCCGCCGAGTCGTCCGTTTTCAGGATGCTGATGCCCAGGCTGCTGCCCTGATGCGGGGCTTTAATCACCAGCGGCAAGCCCAACTGCTTCACCAAGGACTTTACGTAGCCGGCGCCGACCTCCGCGAAATCCCATGCTTCCGCCGTCAGCACCCGGAAGTCTGGCGTGGGCTGGCCCGTGGCTTTGAGCAGGTTCTTCTGCGCAATCTTATCAATGCCGAAAGCCGACGGCAGAATGCCCGAGCCCGAGTACGGAATGCCCAGCCACTCCAGCAGGCCCTGGATGGCGCCGTCTTCGCCGCCGGGGCCGTGCAGGGCCAGAAAGGCGAAGTCCATTAGCAGCGGCAACTCTTCGACTTGCACCTGCCGGCCCACCTTGGCGATGGCGTGGAACCGCTCCTCGTGGCTCAATTCGCCCAGGCTTTCGATGTACACCTGCAAGCGATGCAGCGAAGGCGGCTGCGACGACACGGGCGGGTAAAAGTCCCGGATGGTGCCTTTGTAGATGAACTGCCAATCGAGCATAATGAACTGCCCCAGGCTGTCCACGAAGATGGGCACGGGCTGAAACAGCGCCTTGTCGAGATTATCAAAAACGGTGCGGCCACCGGCGAAAGAAATTTCCCGCTCGCGCGAAGTGCCCCCGAAAAAAATGCCGATTTTCATAAGTACTGCAAAGGTAAGAAGGGGAGCGGGGGAAGGGGAAGAGAGGAAAAGGGTGAAGAACTATAAATTCCCCTCCTTTTTAAGGAGGGGATGTTCGAGCCGCAGGCTCGGACG
>DASVTG010000409.1:0-1804 GCA_036387695.1 Hymenobacter sp.
CGCGTACGGCGCCGAGCTGCGCGACACCTTCGACCACCTCGAAGCCCTGGAGCTGAGCACCGGCGCGCTGCGCGTGTTCACGGCCGGCGAATGCGGCTTTGGCTACCGCGAAAGCGTGTTCAAAAACACCCTCAAAAACCAGTTTGTGGTCACGGCCGTGGTGCTGCGCCTGCACCGCCAGGCACGGCCCAACGTGCGCTACGGCGCCATCGCCGACACGCTGGCCGAGCTGGGCATCAGCGGCGAGCCCTCCCCGCACGACGTGAGCCGGGCCGTGGTGCACATCCGCCGCAGCAAGCTGCCCGACCCGGCCCAAATAGGCAACGCGGGCTCGTTTTTCAAGAACCCCGAGGTGTCGCAGGCCAAGTTCGACCAGCTCAAAAGCCAATACCCCGACCTGCCCGGCTACCCCGTGCCCGGCGGCGTGAAGGTGCCCGCGGCCTGGCTCATTGAGCGGGCCGGCTGGAAAGGGCTGCGCCGCGGCCCCGGCGCAGGCACCCACGGCGTGCACGACCGCCAGGCCCTGGTGCTGGTGCACCACGGCGGCGCCACCGGCAACGACCTGCGCCAGCTGGCCGAAGAAATAATTGCCTCCGTGCGGCAGCAGTTTGCGGTTGAGCTTCACCCGGAAGTTAATATTATGTGATTTTATGGTATTCCGGATAAGTACAACTCCGGAACGGCTGATTGAGTTTAAATAGAGAATTTGTTGCCAACTTTGCAATAGCACCTCCGCTGTCGGTCTGCTTATTTTGCAATTATCATGACAACCAAACTGCTACTTGCTGCTGGGTTTATTTTCGGCTCTGCCCTTGGCGTTTTTGCAGCCGAAGCGCCCCCCACCCCGCCGGTTCTCAGCGTGAAAGCCGCGCGGGCGCTGGGCGAGGGCAGCACCGTGACGGTGCGGGCCGTGGTGCTCAACGGCGGCGAGATGGGCAACATTCGCTACGTGCAGGACGGCGAGGCCGGGCTGGCTCTCTACGCGCAGCCCACCAAGCTGCCGGGCTACGGGGAACTGCGCGCCGGCGACAGCATTCAGGTGACGGGCCAGTTGAAAACGTACAACGGCCTGCTGGAAATGGACCCGGTGGCCTCGGTGCACAAGCTGGCTTCGGGCCGGCGCCTGCGTCCCATCGAGGTAACGGCGGCCCAAGCCAACACGGCTTTCGTCGAAGCCAACGAAAGCCGCTTGGTGGAAATCAAAGGCATCACCCGCTTGCTCACCCCGGCCGGCACGTCGGTGAGGACCCTGGCGGGCAACGCCAATTACTTGGTGAACGGCCAGCCCGGCGCCTTGGTGCGGGTGATGGCGGCCAGCACCGGGCCCGACGGCCTGGTGGACGCCGCCCCGCCCACCGCCGAAGCCTTCAGCCTGCGCGGCGTGCTGAGCCAGTACGCCCCGAGCGGCCTGGGCGGCTACCAGCTGCTGCCCCGCCTGGCCACCGACCTGGTGGCGGGCGGCGGCTTGCCCCGCCTCACCGAAGAGCCCGTGCCGGTGGACGTCAGCCCCACGGCCTTCACCGTGGTGTACTCCACCCTCAACCCCGGCGACACCCGCGTGCGCTACGGCCTCAGCCCCAAAGACCTGAAGGAAAGCCGGACCGACGCCGCGCTCACCACCCGCCACAGCCTGACCCTGAACGACCTGGTTCCGGGCACCACGTATTACGTGGAGGTGGGCTCGCGCAACGCGGCGGGCACCGAGACGGCCGCGCCCATGCCTTTCACCACGGGCAGCGGCAAGCGCGCACGGGCCACGAGCAAGAATTAACCGGCCGAAACAAACGCAGCCCCGTGAGGTGGT
>DASVTG010000410.1:0-2699 GCA_036387695.1 Hymenobacter sp.
ACACCCGTCACGGCCACCAGCTTGCCCAGCGGCACTTTCAGCGTCACATTTTTGAGGTTATTGCCCTTGGCACCCTTCAGCACCAGGTCCGCACCTTCGCCCTTGCGCTTTTGCTTGCGCATCTCGATGTGCTTCTGCCCGCTGAGGTACTGCGAGGTAAGCGAGCCGGAGTTGAAAATCTCCTGCGGCGTGCCCGAAGCCACGATGTGTCCCCCGTGAATGCCGGCACCAGGACCAATGTCCAGCACGTGGTCGGCGTGCAGAATCATGTCCTTGTCGTGCTCCACCACAATCACCGAGTTGCCGATGTCGCGCAGGTGCTGCAGGGCCTTGATGAGCCGCTCGTTGTCGCGCTGGTGCAGGCCAATGCTGGGCTCGTCCATGATGTAGAGCACGCCCACGAGCTGGGTACCAATCTGCGTTGCGAGGCGGATGCGCTGGCTTTCGCCGCCGCTCAGCGTGCGCACCGGGCGGTGCAGGTTCAGGTAGTCGAGGCCCACTTCCAGCAGGAAGCCGATGCGCTTGCGGATTTCCTTCAGCAGCTCGCGGGCAATCACGTTCTGGCGCTCCGTGAGACGGCTTTCCAGGCCCTCAAACCAGCCGGCCAGCTCGTTCAAATCCATCACCGACAGCTCGCCGATGTTCTTGCCGTCCATCTTGAAGTGCAGGCTTTCCTTCTTGAGGCGGTAGCCCTGGCACTCGGGGCAGGGCTGGGCCTGGGCGTATTGCGCAATCCACTCGCGGATGTTGTCCGACTCGGAGTCCATCTGCCGGCGCAGAAACGGGATGATGCCCTCAAATGGCTCAGTATAAGTACCCTTGCCGCTGTCGGCCTCGTCCTCGGTGATGCCGTGGAGCAGGCGCTTGAGCAGCTCTTCGGGCAGCTTGTCGAGCGGCGTGTTGAGCGTGGCTTTGTTCTTCTTGAGGATGAGCGACAGCTGCTGGAAAATCCAGATGTCGCGGTAGTCGCCCAGCGGCGCGATGCCGCCGCGGCTGATGCTCAGCTTGCGGTCGGGCAGCACGGCGTCTTCCGTGATTTCCTGGACTTCGCCCAACCCATTGCAGGTGGGGCAGGCGCCGTAGGGTGAATTGAAGCTGAACGTGTTGGGGGCCGGGTCGTCGTAGGCGATGCCGGTGGTGGGGTCCATCAGGAAGCGCGAGAAGAACTGCGGCTGCGCTTTTTTGGCATCGGGGTCGAGCACCAGCATGGTGCCTTTGCCGTGGGTCAGCGCGTTCTGCACCGAGCCGGAAAGCCGGAACCGGTCCTCTTCCTTCACCACGAGCCGGTCAATCACGATTTCAATGTCGTGGATTTTGTAGCGGTCCACCTGCATCTTGGGCGTGATGTCGAGCAGTTCGCCATCGACGCGCACTTTGGTGAAGCCCAGCTTGGCAATTTTCTGAAAGTCCTCGCGGTAGTGGCCTTTGCGGCCTTTCACCACCGGCGCCAGCACCACCAGCTTTTTGCCCTCGAAATGCTTGAGGATGTAGTTGATGATTTGGTCGTCGCTCTGCCGAATCATCTTCTTGCCCGTGGCGTAGCTGAAGGCCTCGGCCGTGCGGGCGTAGAGCAGGCGCAGGAAATCGTAAATCTCCGTGATGGTGCCCACCGTGGAGCGCGGGTTGCGCGAGGTCGTCTTCTGCTCGATGCTGATGACCGGCGACAGGCCCTCAATCTTGTCCACGTCGGGCCGCTCCAGCCCGCCCATGAAGCTGCGGGCGTAGGCCGAAAACGTCTCCATGTAGCGCCGCTGCCCCTCGGCGTAAATGGTGTCGAAGGCCAGGCTCGACTTGCCCGAGCCCGAAATGCCCGTGAACACCACCAAGCGGTTGCGCGGAATCTTCACGCTCACGTTTTTCAGGTTGTGCTCGCGCGCGCCGTACACTTCGATAAAAGGCGCTTCGAGGTGCTGCGAGGCGGGGCTGTGGCCGTTGAGCTGGCCGTTGGTGTGTTCCGTAACCGGGCCAGCGGCCGGCAACTCGGTCAGGGTGCGCACGGCAGCGGCCGTTTCGGCCTCCGCGGAAGCGCCGTTTTTGGCTGGGTCTTTCAGCGCGGTGGCGCGGGCCTTGGCTTGCGCCGACCTTTGGTTGGGGGCTTTGGCAACCGGGGTAGCAGTGGATTTTTTGGCCATTCAGAAACGCAGCGAATAAGTGCGCAAAGGTACGAGAAAGGGAACTCCAAGACTAACGGCAAAAGCATATTTGCCAGTCACATTAGCCTATTGCGAGAAGTACGTTGGTGCACAACAGCGGTACGCCCCAGTTTGTGCCCACCCAAAGCAATGCCGGGTTGAACTTCCGGCTTAGCTCGTCCGTACCAACCGGGCGCTTCGTGGCACTGTCCTTGCCCCCAGCGCCTCATCACCTTATATACTTCCGCAAATTCTTATGAACGTTCTCCTAAAACCCCTGCGCATTGCCTTGCTCGGCGCGTTGGCGCTGGCGGCCGCACCGGCTGCTCATGCGCAAATCAACATCAACGTGAACCCGCCCAGCTGGGGCCCGGCCGTGCCCACGGGCCAGCAGTACTACTACATTCCCGAAACCAACGGCTTCTACGACGTGCCGGCCCGCCAGTACGTGGTGCAGCGCGAAGGCCGCTGGATTCGCACCGGCACCCTCACGGGCTACAACCCCAGCAACTTTCACCCGGTGGTGGTGGACTACGTGGGCGCCCAGCCCTGGTCGCGCTACGACGA
>DASVTG010000411.1:0-1833 GCA_036387695.1 Hymenobacter sp.
CTGTGTTTTGGGGCAGTGACTTCTATCGTTTGACTTTGTCGAACTGCTTTTTGATGGTTCCGCGGTTCAGCCAAGCTGCCAGTGCCACGCCCGCTCCCAGGAACGCTGCCGTACGCAAGGCCGGGTTGCCAGCCGTCACAGCGGCGGTGTAGTAGCTGGTTTCACGGGTGTGGCCGGGGTAGTTGCCGCGCTCCAGCAAGGCGCCGGCAGCGTGGTCGAGGCCGTTTTGCTCGCGGGGCTGGGGTGGGTAATCGGCCTTCTCCTGCTTGGAAAACGACTTCTCCATGAACTTGTCGAGGAGCGCGGGCGTCCAGTTTTCCATGCCGATGAAAGCCCGACCGCCGCCGCCGACCACTACCGAGCGCTCCGGGGTGGCGCAGCAGTGCAGAATGGCGCGGGCCACGGTTTCGGGTGCGTAGGCAGGTGGGGCGTGCTTGGCGGCGCGGTCCATGTAGTTTTTGCCATTCAGCGTGTAGGGCGTGTCGATGGCCGCTGGCTGAATGAGCGTGACGGAAACCGGTGCGCCGTCCATTTCCAGCTCCATGCGCAGGCCGTCGGTAAAGCCCTTCACCGCGTGCTTGCTGGCCGAATAGATGGTTTGCAGAATGGCCGTAACGTCGGACAAGATGCTGCCTAGGTTGATGATGGCGCCGCCTTTGGTTTTTAGGTGTTGGGCCGCTTCCATCGAGCCGTAAATGAGGCCCCACAGGTTGGTTTCGAACAGCTTGCGCATGTCCTCGATGGGTACCTGTTCGAGCTTGCCGAAGATGGTGACACCGGCGTTATTAATCCACGTGTCGTAGCCCCCGAATTTGTCCTGGGCAGCGCGTGCTATGCGCTGCACATCGGCTTGCTGGCTGACGTCGGCCGCCACGTAGATGGCCTGGCCCCCAGCTTGGGTGATTTCATTGCACAGCTGTTGCAAGGAGGTTTCGCTGCGTGCGGCCAGCACTAGTTTGGCTCCTTTTTGGGCGGCCATGCGGGCCGTGACCAAACCGATGCCCGACGAGGCCCCGGTGATGACAATGACCTGGTCGGAGAGCTTTTTAAGGTTGACTTTCATGAATTGGGATGTGGAGAATGAGAAGGCCTGTTGGGGTACGCCTGGCAGCCGGCGCGTGTTATGGCTCAGCTTACCCCAGGCTGTTCAAAAAGCGTCCATTGATGCTGGCTGCCGTTCTTTGCGCTCATGCACACTTTCTTCGCCCCCGACCTAGCTGGCCCCACCTACACCCTGCCCGAAGACGAAAGCAAGCACGCCGTACGGGTGCTGCGCCTGGGCGCTGGCGATGCCGTGGAGCTGCTCGACGGCCGGGGCGGACGCTACACCGCGGCCGTGGCCGATGCCAACCCCAAACGCTGCCAACTGCGCATCACCCACCACGAAACCAGCCCGCCCCGCTCCCACTTTACCCACGTGGCCGTGGCCCCCACCAAAAACCTCGACCGCATGGAGTGGTTCGTGGAAAAAGCCGTGGAAGTTGGCGTGGAGCGCATCAGCTTCCTGCGCTGCGCCCGCTCCGAGCGCCGCGAGCTGAAGCTCGACCGGCTCGAGAAAATTGCCGTCAGCGCCCTCAAGCAGTCGGGCCAGGCCTGGCTGCCGCAGCTGGACGAATTGACCGACTACGCGCAGTTTGTGGCCCAGGCAGCGCCCGCCGCCACGTTCATTGCCCATTTGGAGGAAGGCGAGCGCACGGCACTTGCCCAAGTGGCGGCGCAGGGCCCGGGCTGCTGCGTGCTCATTGGGCCGGAGGGGGATTTCACGCCGCAGGAAATTGCGCTGGCCACGGCCCGGGGCATTCGCCCGGTCACGCTGGGGGCGTCGCGGCTGCG
>DASVTG010000412.1:0-5183 GCA_036387695.1 Hymenobacter sp.
GTGACGGCCCACCGGCCGCCGGCCAGGGGCTTGAGCCAGGTTTCCACGCTGTCCTTGACGGCGTGCCGGAAGCCCTGCACGCCCAGTTTGTCCTGGTTGACGGCGATGGCTTCCTTGTTGGTGAGGATGTCGACGGTTTCCTTTTTCATCGAGCGGACGTCGTTGCCCGTGATGAGCGGGGCGGCAATCATGGCCCACATGGTGAAGTGGGCGCGGTCCTCGTTCGCGGGCATGCCGTTGCCCACCTCGAGCATGTCCGGGTCGTTCCAGTGGCCGGGGCCGGCGTACTGGCGCAGGCCGGCCTGCTTGTCGAGGATGGCCAGCACCCCGAACGACTTCCAGCTGCCGTGGTCCTGGACGCAGTCGAAGCAGTTGTAGATGTCGCCGGTCGTGCGCCAGAGGTGGCCCACGGTCTGCCCCCAGGTCCAGGGCTGGTCGTTGCCCCACTCGCAGATGCTGAGCACCACCGGGCGGCCCGCTTTGCGCAACGCCGCCGTCATGGTTTTGTAGGCGCCCTCGGCTTTGAGCCCTTCCGTGTTGCACCAGTCGTACTTGAGGTAGTCCACGCCCCAGCCGGCGTAGGTCTGCGCGTCCTGAAACTCGAAGCCCCGGCTGCCGGGCCGCCCGCCGCAGGTTTGCGAGCCGGCGTCGGAGTACACCCCGAACTTGAGGCCCTTGGCGTGCACGTAGTCGGCCAGCGCCTTCATGCCCGAGGGAAAACGCTTGGCGTCGGGGTGGATGAAGCCTTGGGCGTCGCGCTCGCCGTGCCAGCAGTCGTCGATGTTGATATACGTGTAGCCCGCGTCTTTCATGCCCGAGCTCACCAGCGCGTCGGCCACCTGCTTGATGAGGTTCTCGTCCACGTTGCAGGCGAACTTGTTCCAGCTGTTCCACCCCATGGGCGGCGTCAGGGCCAGCCCCTCGTACTTCTGGTAGTTCTGCTTGTAGTTGTTGCCCTGGCTAAAGGCAGGCTCGGCAGCGCTCAAGCCGAGCAAAAGAAAGAGCAATTTTTTCATGTGTTTTGTGGGGTGCGGAAGGCTGAAAAAGAGAAGGAGCAGCGGCTTGATTGCTCAGACCGCTGCTCCCCATTGGATGATAATGCATTAACTCACCAGTTCCCTCATCACCCAATAGCTCGTTGAAAACTAGCCTTTTGGGACAATGCGGAAGGTGTCGAAGGAAATGTCCGCATCGAGCGCGCCATCGCCGTGGAACAACAGCCTGAACTCGTGCTGCGTCCGGGAGGGCACCAGGCCCGTGGTCAGCAGGTCGCTCATGTTGATGCGCATTGTGCTCCATTTGCCCCGGGTGTTAATCGGCGACGAGGGCCGCCACAAGTAAGTATTGGGGGTGGTGGCGGCGCCGGGGTCGCCGTCAATCGCAATTTTGATGACATTGGTGTTGAATGGCTTCAAGGTGTTGTACTCAAACTTCAACACGTAGTTGTTGGGGTTGGTGAGCACGTCCATGGGCAACACAATGGTGTTGTTGGCCGTGAATTCCGTCCAGGCCCAAGCGCCAATGGCCTTGTTCACCCGCAAAAAAGGACCGTTAACCGGCGCCGGCGTGGGGCCAGTCGTGATAAAGTCGGTGCCGCCCCATACGCTGCCGCCCGTGTCGTAGCCGAACACCACGTTGCGGTCGTCCTTGTAGCGGCCGGGCACGTTGGTTTGCACATTGTTGGCATCCTGTATTTTCACCGTGTTGCCCGGCGTGGCCGAAGTCGGCACCACGAAGTACACCGAGTCGGCCGTGGTGCGGGTGATGGACACGGGCGTGCCGTTCCAGAGCACCTTGCCCTTTTCGGGGGTCACGCCGTAGAGGTCGAAGTTCTGGCCCACCACGGCGGCCGTGGTGCCGGGGGCGGCATACTCGTTGCTCAGGCCCCGCACGGCCAGCGGCGGTATGGAGATGGTGTACGCTTTTTCGGCCATGCCTCCCTCCGTGGTCACGATTATCTTATTGGTGATGTTTTTGGGGATGGCCCGGGGGATGCGCACCGTGATTTCGGTTGGCGTCACGTACGCGTCGGCCAGCGGCGCTTCCAAATCGTTGAAAACAACGCTTTTTAAGCTACAAAAATTATTGCCGCGAATGATAATCCAGTCGGCTAGGTTGCCCTTGGTCAGCACCGTATCGCGCTTTTCGGGCAGTGTCACGTCGTTGATGGACGGGGCCCCGCCGCAGAGGTCTTCGGTTTCCTTTTCGCAAGCCGACAGCGCCACGCTGCCCAGGAGCAAGGCACCGAATCCGAATTTATGAAGCTGAGTAAGAAAGTTCATGATGGAAGTAATTAGGGGTGGGTTAGCAATTGGGAGCTGCAAAGGCTCGTCCACACCTGCCTAGGCAGCGGGCGGACGAGCCAGTCAAGCAGCCTTACCAACCGGGGTTATTGCCGGAAATGGTTTTGTTGGCGTTGAGTTCCTGCACCGGAATGGGGAAGAGCAGGTGCTTCTGCTGACGCCGCTTGATGACGTTGTTTTCGTCAATTTCAATGGCGTTCATCACCGGCAGGTAAATGCCCCAGCGCAGTAGGTCCCAGCGGCGGTCGCCTTCCAAAGCCAGCTCGCGCCGGCGCTCTTCCAGCACAAAGGAGCGGAAAGCTTGCTGGTTGAGCGTAGCCGGCACTTCGGAGGCGCCGTTGCGGCGGCGGACTTTATTCACGGCTTCGCGGGCATCGGCCGTGGGCCCACCGTTGGCCTCGTTCGCGGCTTCGGCATAAATCAGGAGCACGTCGGGGTAGCGCAGCAGCGGAAAGTTGAAGTTGGACCGCGTGATGGTACGGTCGCTCACGGCTTCAAACTTGCGCAGACGCGCCGTGTGGGCGTCGTCGATGCCGGACTGGTCGGCGGGCAGGTAGCCGTATTTGCCCCGTTTGGCCACGGCTTCGGGGCTCATGTCGGTGCCCCGCACCACCAGGCTGTCGCGCAAGGGGTAGTAGTGGGTACCGCCCCACATTTTCCAACGGTGCAGCACACCCTCAGTGATGCGCTGGTCGTTAGGCTCAAACAAGTTGTACCAATGGTCGGACGCGGCAATCCAGCCGCCCTCAATCTCGCCGCTGGTGGTGATGCGGCCAATGCGGAACAACGACATCTCGTTGCCAAATTCGGCGTGGTTCGAAATGGTTTGCAGCGACCAGATGTGCTCGCCTTTGTTCTGGTTGGCCACCGTCCACACCTCGGCGTGCGAGGGGAACAGCTGGTACTCACCGCTGCTCATCACCTCCTGCGCCTTATCGCGGGCCAGCTTGAAGTAATCGGCCGAGTTCAGCCCCTGCAGGCCAGCTACCACGGTTTTGTTATACGTAGCCGCAGTGGGCGCGAGCAGCACTTTTCTGCCGGCTACCATAGCGGATGCTTTGCCACCCATCACGGTTACCTGCCCGCTGGCCAACGAGCCCGAGGCCATGGTCACGTAGACTTTAGCTAGCAAGCTGCTGGCCACTGTTTTGGTGATGCGGCCGGACTGGTACGGACCGAGGTTGGCCTCGGCCGTTTTCAAGTCTTCTATCACTCGGGCGTACACTTCCTGCACGGGCTTGCGCGGCTGCTGCGGGTTCTCGCCGTCGGTGATGGCCTTTGTTAAAACCGGCACGTCGCCGTAAGCCCGCGCCAGCATGAAATAGGCCCACCCACGCAGGAAGTAGAGCTGGCCCAGAGCGGCTTTCTTGGTGGCCTCGTCCGTGGACATGGCCTCAATCCGCGAGATGCCAAAGTTGCAGCGGTGAATCAGGATGTAGGGTCCGGTCCAGGCGTAATTAATGCCCCAGTAGCTCTGAAAGTTGCCAGCGCCCACGTCCCCGTAAGCCCAGCTCGGGCCGGTGCTGTCGTCGGAGTCGTAGTCCCACAAGTTTGGAAACGGCCCGTAGCGGAACATGGGGTCCGACACCATCGTGTTCAACGCCCCGTTGACGTAGGCGTTGGCGTCCGTAATCTGGTCCGGGCTTACCGCGTCCAGAGGCGTTTCCGTAAGGAAATCCTTGCAGGACGAGACAGTAAATGAGGCAGCTACCAGGAGGGCGAAAATTTTTAGCTTTTTCATATAGAATGCGACTGCTCTTTGTATAAGATTAGAAAGCGGCGCGAACCCCCA
Organism: Hymenobacter sp.; assembly: GCA_036387695.1. Classification (GTDB taxonomy): domain Bacteria; phylum Bacteroidota; class Bacteroidia; order Cytophagales; family Hymenobacteraceae; genus Hymenobacter. The sequence goes on from DASVTG010000412.1 coordinate 4,096, forward strand.
GGGTCACGGTGCGGCTGTTGGGGTAGGAGTTCATGTCAACCCCGCGGCGCGAAGCGTCGTTGCCGAAGGCGTTCACGTCCGGGTCGAACCAGCTGTATTTGGTCCAGGTCAGCACGTTGCTCACGCTGGCGTAGATGTTAACCGACTCGATGAAGCTTACCGGCTTTTTGAAGAGGTAGCCTACGTTGATGTTCTTCAGGCGCACATAAGAACCGTCCTCAATCAGGCGGTCCGACATGCGGAGCTGGCGGGTGTCGGCGGCCAGGGCCTTGGGCCAGGTGGCAGTAGCAGCGGTTTCGGGCGTCCAGCGGCCGTCGTATACGAACTGCGGCAAGTTGGCCACCACGCCCATCCGAATCTGGTAGAGGTTGGTGTTCACGATGTCGTTGCCCTGCACGCCCTGGAAGAACACGCTGGCCGTAAAGTTGCCGTAGCTGAAGTTGTTGGTCACGCCGAACGTGTAGTCCGGGTTCACATTGCCGATAATTTGGCGGTCCTTAAGTCCGAGGGCGGAAGGGTCGCCATCAAGGTCTTTGTATTTGATTTCGCCAATCTGCTGGCGCTGCACGGCTTCGGCCTGGTTGGCAAAGCGCGGGTCGGCTTTCACCTCGGCCAAGTTGTCGTAGAAGCCGTCTTCTACGTAGCCGTACACCGTGCCAATGGGTTGGCCGTTGCGCTGGAGGAAGAACTCATCGGCGTTGAAGTACAGGCGGGGAGCAAACTGGTCGCCATTGAGTTCAAGAATCTTGTTGCGGTTGAAGGAAATATTGGCGTTCACGTCCCATTTAAAGCGAGGTGTGGTGAGCACCGCGCCATTGGCTGAGAATTCAAGCCCTTTATTTTCCACCACTCCAGTGTTCATTAATTTGGTGGCAAACGCTGTGCTAGGCGGCGTACCTACTTCCTGCAGCAGGTCAAAGGTCTTTTTATAATAGGCATCCACCGTCACGTTAAAGCGGTTCTGCATGAAGCCCATGTCCACGCCCAAGTTTACCTGGCCAGTGGTTTCCCAGCGCAGGTTTGGGTCGGCCGGCCCGCGCCAAGTGAAGTCGGCGTAGCCGGGCTGGAGCGCGCCCGCCGACGGATAG
>DASVTG010000413.1:0-3447 GCA_036387695.1 Hymenobacter sp.
TATGGCATGCTAAAAGCCTATACACTCACCCCGAAGTCCCGCAGCGCATCAATCAGCGAAGTCTTCAAGTCCGTGCTGGGCTTGCGCTGGCCGATGATGAGGGCGCAGGGCACTTGGTACTCGCCGGCCGGAAACTGTTTGGGAATGGAGCCGGGGATGACCACCGAGCGCGGCGGCACGTAGCCGCGGTATTCCTTGGGCTCAGCGCCGGTGACGTCGATGATTTTGGTGCTGCCGGTGATGGTGACGCCCGCGCCAATCACGGCTTCCTTGCCAATGCGGCAGCCTTCCACCAGAATGCTCCGCGAGCCAATGAAGGCGCCGTCTTCGATGATGACGGGCGCGGCCTGCACGGGCTCCAGCACGCCGCCCAGGCCCACGCCGCCGCTCAGGTGCACGCCCTTGCCCACTTGGGCGCAGGAGCCCACCGTGGCCCAGGTGTCCACCATCGTGCCCTCGTCTACATACGCGCCGATGTTCACGTAGCTCGGCATGAGGATGACGCCGGGAGCGAGGAAAGCGCCGTAGCGCGCCGTAGCGGGCGGCACCACGCGCACCTGCTGGCCGGCGTAATCTGTTTTGAGGCGCATTTTGTCGTGGTACTCGAAAGGCCCCACCGATTCCGTTTGCATCTGCTGCAAGGGAAAATACAGGATGACGGCCTTTTTTACCCAATCGTTCACCTGCCACTCCGTGCCGTCGGCGGAAGGCTGGGCCACCCGCAGGCGGCCCTTGTCGAGTTCTTCGATGACGTGGGCAATGGCGGCCTTGGTGTCGGCGTGTTGGAGCAGGGCGCGGTCGGCCCAGGCTTGCTCGATGAGCGTTTGCAGTTCAGACATGTGTTTGCGGATGTGCAGCGGTGGCGGCCCCAGGAAACCTGGGGCCGGTAAAACGCAGCAAAACTAGCATCTTTGAACCGTGCTTGGTTTCGGCTCTTCTCGTTTGGTGGTGCTATTGGCTTCCGTGTTGAAGCCAGTGGACGATACCCGCATCCGGGGCAAGTTTGCCGAAACCCTGCGCAGCCGGCCCGGTGCCCAGGTGCACGTGGCTGGCCGGGGCCGCCCGGGCACCGGCGCGGTTGATGAATTTGGCGTCTACCAGCACCCCATCTTCAGCGGCGACCGCATGAGTTGGGCACGCTTGGCAGCGCAGTGGCGCTACTGGCGGCTTTTGCAACGGCTGCGGCCCAATCTCGTCGTGGTGCACGCCCCCGAACTATTGCCCCTCACGTTGCTGTGGGAGCGGCTCGGCCGGAAGCGCAAATTCCTCTACGACGTCCGCGAAAACTACGCCCTCAACGTGAGCACCCAGCAGGTGTACCAAGGCAACGTGCGCGAGGTATTGGCAGCCGGGCTGCGTTGGGTAGAAGCCCAGGCGGCCCGCCGCGCCGCGGGCATTCTGCTCGCCGAGGCCAGCTATGCCGACGAACTTCCGTTCCTCCAGGCAGTGCCGCCCGCCCGCGTGGTTGTTCTCGAAAACAAATACCAGCCGGCAGCAGCAGAAGCCAGCCCGGCGCAACCCAAACGCCTGCCGCCCCCGGAGCAGCCCTTGCGGCTGTTGTTTTCGGGCACCATTTCCGAGCTCAACGGCATCTGGGAAGCCATTGAGTTTGCCAAGCAAATGCGCTGGGCCTGGCCGGGCGGTGCTTGCCTCACGGTGGTGGGCTTTTGCCAGCAGCCGGAGTTGCTGGTCAACCTACAGGAAGCGGCCCAGCAACACGCGGAATGGCTCACCTTGGTGGGGGGCGCCGAGCTGGTTCCGCACAGCCGCGTGGTGGCCGAAATACAGCAAAGTCACGTCGGGCTGCTGCCGTACCGGCCCCATCCCAGCTCGGAACGATGCCGGCCCACCAAGCTGTTTGAGTACTTGGCGCATGGGCTGCCCATCCTATCCTCGCCCAACGCGCTGTGGCACGAGTTGTTGGAAAGGCACCAAGCCGGACTGCAGCTGGATTTTGCCGTACCGGTGGCGGGCCCGGCGCTGGTGGCGCAGCTGAAAAGCCATCATTTTTACCCACGCGGGGCCCCTGCCGAAGCGCTGTGGGTTGAGGAAGGCAAAAAATTGTGGCTTTTGCTGGATTCTCTCGTTTAAACTGCCACCTTTGCGCCCCTTTTGCGTCCACTGCGGAGGCTAAACAAGTAAATCTTCAACGCATCCTTTTGCGTTTGTGCCACACCGAATTCCCATTAATCGCACCTTCCTCATGGCCTCCCTACGTCATTCTTACATTGCCGGTGTCGGCCATTATGTGCCCAGCCGAGTCGTCACCAACGCCGAGCTTGAGCCCATGATGAACACCTCCGACGCTTGGATTCAGGAGCGCACGGGCATCAAGGAGCGGCGCTGGTTTGAGGAAGGCAAGGACACCACCGCCAACATGGGCGCCAACGCCGCCCGCAAGGCCATGGAAATGGCGGGCGTGGAGCCCAACGAGGTGCAGCTCATTGTATTCGCCACGCTCTCGCCCGACTATTTCTTTCCCGGTTCCGGCGTGCTTTTGCAGCGCGAGCTGGGCATGACCAACAATTGCCCCGCCCTGGACGTGCGCAACCAGTGCTCCGGCTTCATTTACGCCCTCTCGGTAGCCGACCAGTTTGTGCGCACCGGCATGTACGACACCGTGCTGGTGGTGGGCTCGGAAATTCATTCGTCGGGGTTGGACCGGACGCCGGAGGGCCGCGGCGTGGCGGTCATTTTCGGTGATGGCGCCGGCGCCGTGGTGCTTCGGCCCAGCACCCAGGAGGGCCAGGGCATCCTCAGCACCCACCTGCACTCGCAGGGCGAGCACGCCGAGGAGCTAATCGTGCGGGAGCCCACCTCCAACCGAAACGACCGGGTGCAGTACATCGTCGACAACCAGGCCGAGCTGTACCCTTACATGAACGGCCAGAACGTGTTCAAGCACGCCGTGGTGCGCTTTCCGCAGGTCATCAAAGAAGCCCTCGACCAAAACGGCTACCAGCCCGCCGATGTCGACATGCTCATTCCCCACCAGGCCAACTTGCGCATCACGCAGTACGTGCAGCAGAAAATGGGCCTGCCCGACGACAAAGTCTTCAGCAACATTCAGCGCTACGGCAACACCACGGCCGCTTCCGTGCCCCTCGCCCTGAGCGAGGCCGTGCAGGAAGGCAAAATCAAGCGCGGCGACCTGGTGTGCTTGGCGGCCTTTGGCAGCGGCTTCACCTGGGCTTCCGCGCTCATTAAATGGTAGTTGAAAAAGTTAAAAGTTGAGAGTTAAAAGTTAAAACGCGGTCCTTAGCTCCTCCACTTTTAACTCTCAACTTTTAACTTTTATCTTATCGAATGCCCAGCCACACCGAAGAAAACTACCTCAAAGCCATTTACAAGCTGGCGGAGGCCGAGCCGGAGGCCGCCGGGGTGAGCACCAACCGCATTGCCGCGGCCCTCTCCACCCGCGCCGCGTCGGTCACGGACATGCTGCGC
>DASVTG010000414.1:0-2695 GCA_036387695.1 Hymenobacter sp.
TGCTCATCGCGCAGCGCACCGCCCCCGCCACGGGCAGCACCCTGGGGCCCTGGCGGCAGCTCACCTACGCCCAAACGCTGGCGCAGGTGCAGCGCCTGGCGCACTGGCTGCTCGCCACCGAGGTGTCGCCCGAGCGGCCGGTGGCCATTCTCTCCGAAAATGGCATCGAGCACGGGTTGCTGTGTTTGGCGGCGCTGCACGTGGGGCTGCCGGTGTCGGTCATCGCGCCGGCCTACGCGCTGCGCTCCACCGACTTCGATAAGCTGCGGCACGCGCTGACGCTGCTCACGCCGGGGCTGATTTTCGCGGCCGATGGCGCCGCCTACGCCCCGGCCCTGCGGGCGCTGGCGGGCAATACGGCGGTGCTGGTGGTGAGCAACCCGCCCGCGGAGCTGGAAAACGTGACGCTGTGGGCCGAGGTGCTGGAGCGGCCGGTGGAGGATTTTGAGGAAGTAGCGGCGGCGTTCGGGCGCATTCAGCCCGAAACGGTGGCCAAAATCCTGTTTACCTCGGGCTCGACGGGGCTGCCGAAGGGCGTGATTAACACCCACGAAAACGTGTGCACCAACTGGCAGCAGATTACCCAGACCTTTCCCTTCATGGAAAACGGCGGGCTGGTGCTGGTCGACTGGCTGCCCTGGAACCACACTTTCGGCGGCAACCACAACTTCGGGCTGACGCTCTACAACGGCGGCACGCTCTACCTCGACGGGGGCAACCCCACGCCGGCCGGCATCGCCACCACCGTGGCCAACCTGCGCGAGTGCCGCCCCACTATGTACTGCAACGTGCCCAAGGGCTTCGCCGACCTGCTGCCCTACCTGCGCCATGACCGGGCGCTGTGCGAAAATTTCTTCCACGATTTGAAGCTGCTGTTTTACGCCGGCGCCGGCCTGCCCCAACACGTGTGGGACGCGCTGGAAGAGCTGGCCGTGGCCACCACCGGCGAGAAAATCGTGATTTCGACCGGCCTGGGCTGCACCGAATCGAGCCCGTCGGCGCTGTTTTCGGCCAAGGCGGGCGGGTTTGCGGGCTTGCTGGGGGTGCCCGTGCCGGCGTTTGAGCTCAAGCTCATTCCCAGCGGCGGCAAGCTGGAAGTGCGCTACCGGGGCCGCAACGTGATGCCCGGCTACTGGCGCAACCCCGCCGCTACGGCCGCCGCCTTCGACGCGGAAGGCTTCTACTGCACCGGCGACGCCCTCCGGTTCGTGGACCCCGCCGACCCCAACGCCGGCCTGGTATTCGACGGCCGCATTGCCGAAGATTTCAAGCTCAACACCGGCACCTGGGTGAGCGTGGGCACGCTGCGGGCCAAGCTCATCGAGGCCGGCCGCGGCCTGATTACCGACGCCGTCATCACAGGCCACGACCAGGGCTACATCGGCGCCATCGTCTTCGCCGACCTGCCCCACGGCCAGCAGCTGTGCGCCGCCGGGCCCCTGCCCCACGCCGAGCTTATCCGCCACCCCACGCTGCTGGCCGCCCTCGACGAGCTGCTGGCCCACCTCGCCAAATCCGATACGGGCAGCGCCAGCTGCGTGCGCAAGGCCGTTTTTGCCGATTTCGTGCCGCTGCTCGACCGCGGCGAAATCACGGACAAGGGCAGCCTGAACCAGCGCACCATTCTGGCCAATCACCCGGAGCTGGTGCGGCGGCTGCACGATGCTGTGGGTTAGTCACCTCACCCCTTAGCCCCCTCTCCAAAAAAGAGGGGGGACTAGCTGCTAGTCTTAGTCTGGTTGTAGTGTTAGAGCTAAGGCTAGTTCCCCCTCTTTTTTGGAGAGGGGGTTAGGGGGTGAGGTTCCCCGCGGAGGGCGACCCGCCAGAACATCCAACATCCCACCCATGCACATCCCCAACAATACCTTCCTCATCACCGGGAGCGCCTCCGGCCTGGGCCTGGCCACGGCCCGCCTGCTCATCGAAGCCGGCGGCAACGCCCTGCTCGCCGACATCAACCCCGACGCTGGTGCCGCCGCCGAAGCCGACCTAGGGCCCCGCGCCAAATTTGTGCTGACCGACGTGACCGACGAAGCCAGCGTGCAAAATGCCATTGCCGTCGCCCAAACGCAGTTTGGCGGCTTGCACGGGGTGGTCAACTGCGCGGGGGTAGGGCCGGCCGAGCGGGTGCTGGGCAAAGCCGGGCCGCACGCGCTGGCCAGCTTCACGCGCACGGTTACCATCAATTTGATTGGCACCTTCAACGTGCTGCGGCTGGCTGCGGCCGCCTTGCAAGCCAATGAGCCGGGCCCGAGCGGCGAGCGGGGGGTAGTGATTACGACGGCCTCGGTGGCGGCCTTCGACGGGCAGATTGGGCAGGCGGCCTACGCGGCTTCCAAGGCCGGCATCGTGGGCATGACCTTGCCGGTGGCCCGCGAACTGGCCCGCTTCGGCATTCGGGTGATGAACATTGCGCCCGGCATCTTTGAAACCCCGCTGCTGGCCAGCCTGCCCGAGGAAGCGCGGGCATCGCTGGGGCAGCAGGTGCCGTTTCCGGCCCGGCTGGGCCAGCCCGCTGAGTTTGCCGCCCTGGCCCGCCATATTATTGAAAACCAAATGCTCAACGGCGAAACCATCCGGCTGGATGGGGCTATCCGGATGGGCGCGAAGTAGCCAGTGGCCAGTAGCGCGAACTTTGTAGTTCGCGTCCCCACGCTTCACCAGAACGTCATGCTGAGCTTGTCGAAGCATCTCT
>DASVTG010000415.1:0-2706 GCA_036387695.1 Hymenobacter sp.
CGCGAGCACCGCCGCAAAATCCGGTTCAACAACGGCAAGTATGACGCGGCCGTGGCCACGGGCATGGGCCACTACGAGCAGCACGAGCTGGCCCGCGACCGCGGCGCCTACCTCAAAGCCACCGTGCTGGAAAAGCTCGACGAGTACTTGCTGCAATTCGAAGCCGCTTTCACGGCGCGCGGCGGCCGCGTGATTTGGGCGCGTGACGCGGCCGAGGCCCTGGCCGAAATTGGGAAATTGACCAACGCCCGAAACGCCAAAACGGTGGTGAAGGCCAAGAGCATGACCACCGAGGAAATCCACCTCAACAAGTACCTGGCCACGCAGGGCGTGGAGTCGGTGGAGACGGACCTGGGCGAGTACATCGTGCAGCTGAACGGCGAGCGGCCCTACCACATCGTGACGCCGGCCATGCACCTGAGCAAGGCCGACATCAACAACATTTTCGTGAAGCACCTGGGCACGGAAAGCACCGACGATGCCCAGCAGCTGGTGCTCACGGCGCGGCACCTGCTGCGCAACAAGTACACCAGCGCCGAAGTGGGCGTGACCGGCGGCAACTTCCTCATTGCCAAAGAAGGCGCCGTGGCCGTGACCGAAAACGAAGGCAACGCCCGCCTTTCGGCCACATTCCCCAAGCTGCACATTGCGGTGGTCGGCATCGAGAAAGTCATTCCGCAACTCACGGACCTGGACTTATTTTGGCCCTTGCTCAGCACCAGCGGCACCGGCCAGCAAGTCACGGTGTACAACACGGTGTACTTCGGGCCGCGCCAGCCGGGCGAGGTGGACGGGCCCGAGGAAATGGTGGTCATCCTGCTCGACAACGGCCGCACCAACCTGCTGGCCCAGCCCGACAAGCGCGCCGCCCTGCGCTGCATCCGGTGCGGGGCCTGCCTGAACGTGTGCCCGGTGTACAAGAACATTGGCGGGCACACCTACGAAACCACTTATTCCGGGCCCATTGGGTCGGTCATCAGCCCGCACCTGAGCGGCCTGCCCGAGCACAAGCACCTGAGCTACGCCAGCAGCTTGTGCGGCGCCTGCACCAGCGTGTGCCCGGTGCGCATTCCGCTGCACAACCTGCTGCTGCTCAACCGCCAACAGAGTGTGCAGGAAGGCCACGCGCCCGCCGAAGAACGCGCCGCCATTGGCCTGTGGAAGTGGAGCATGCAGCACCGCTGGGCCCTGGACGTGCTGCCCGCCAAAATAAAGGATTGGAGCCTGGGCCACCTGCTGGGCCAGGTGGGCTGGAGCAAGCGCCGCGCGGCGCTGGCGGTGGCACCGGCCTCGTTCCGGGAGCTGTGGCAGCGGCGCCAGAGCCAACCGTGACCTGCTCACCCCGTTGAAGATTCGACGATGCGAGGCCCTTGCCCGTATCAGGCATTTTTGTCGTTCATGCACCCTACCCTGCTTTTGGCCTTGCGCGTGTTCACCGGCATTGGCGGCGTGATACTGATTATCACCACGCTATCGGCGGCCATTCGCTCGTTTGTGTTGCCGCGCAACGAGGTGGTGCGCCTGAACGTGCGGGTGTTCGTCACGGTGCGGGTGCTGTTTGACTTGGCCGCCAAAATGGCCAATTCGTACGAGCGGCGCGACCGCATCATGGCCCATTACGCGCCGGTGGCGTTGGTGGCCTTGCCCGTGGTGTGGGAAGCCTTGGTGGGCCTGGGCTACACCGGCTTGTACTGGGCCTTGGGCGAGGGCAGCTGGTCGCGCTGCTATGAACTAAGCAGCAGCTCGTTGATGACCCTGGGCACCACCGACACGCGCGACGTGGGCATAGCGGCCCTCACCTACTCCGAAGCCACGCTGGGCCTGCTGCTGCTCACGCTGCTGCTGTCGTATTTGCCCACCATCTACCAGGCGTTTTCGCGGCGCGAGTCAACCGTGGCCCTGCTGGAATTGCGGGCCGGCACGCCCCCCACGGCCTCGTGCCTGCTGGGCTGGCTGAACCACGACGGCTCGGTGCGGAACGACGACCAGCAGTGGGCCGCCTGGGAGCAGTGGTTTGTTGAGATTGAGGAAAGCCACACTTCGCTTCCCATCCTCACGTTTTTCCGCTCGCCGCAGCCGGGTCGTTCCTGGGTAACCAGCAGCGGCCTGATTCTGGACGCAGCCGTTTTGTTGTTCGCCGCTGTGGATGGCCCCCGGCCCCGCCAGATTGAAATCACCTTCAAGGCGGGTTGCCTGGCCCTCAACCGCGTGTACCGCTTTTTCGACGACAAAGCCGGCGCCGAACCCGCCAGCATCTTGCCCGACGAAAACCAGGAAGAACCCGGCCGCGCCGAATTTGACGTGGCCTGCCGCGACATGGCAGAGCGTGGACTGGCCCTGACCGAGGACCGTGACGCCGCCTGGGCCCGCTACCGAGAGCTGCGCAGTCGCTACGTGTCGGCGCTGGAGTTTCTGTCGCGCCTCACCATGGCGCCGGGACTGAAGACCACGGCATGGGCTGAATAAACGACGCTTTTGCGCGGCCTGATGCCGTCTGCCCGTGCCTCACCCGAAAAGGCGGCCCACTTTCTTTCGGAACTTTTGCCACCGGCCTGCTCTGAACAGGCTTTATAGCGCGAGCACAAACGCTTTCTGCCACCTGTCTCAGTATTAGTGTACAGGCCCCGGTCCGACGCCCTAGGCGTCCGACCGGTGGTTGGTAGGGCGCTGCATCCGGATGGGGCTGGCAACCACCGGCCGGACGCC
>DASVTG010000416.1:0-10260 GCA_036387695.1 Hymenobacter sp.
TGACCAGGTACAGGCCCATGCCCGAGCCTTCCACATGCTCGTGGAAGCGGCGGAACAGCTGAAACAAGTCCTTGCCGTGGCGCTCCATATCGATGCCCTGGCCGTTGTCGGCCACGGTCAGTACCGGCACGCCGCCTTCGAGGCAGGTGCGCACCTGCACCCGCGGCGGCCGGGCCGGGTCGGCATATTTCAGGGAGTTGCTGAGCAGGTTGTAGAGTATGCTTTGCAGGTTGGCCCGCACAAAACGCACGGAAGGCAGGGCCTGAAAATCGAGGTCGAACCGGGCCCCGAGCGCCACGCTTTGCTCCTGCATGCTCCCGATGATTTCCTCGGTGAGGGGCTTCAGCGCTACTTCCTCGGCCGGCACCTGGGCGTGGCGGCGCTGCAGCTGCACCACATCGGAGAGGTCGTGAATGGTTTGGTGAATCTGTTGCAGAGCGCGCTCAAACATGGTGATGAGCTTGATGGCGTCCGGGTCGCGGAAGTAGGCCGTGCGGGTCAGCTCTTCAAAAATGCCCGCCATGTTGTTGATGGGCTGCTTGAGGTCGTGCGAGGCCGTGTACACGAAGTTGTCCAGGTCCTCGTTCGTGCGCAGCAGGCGGGCGTTTTGCTCCTCCAACTGCTGCTGCACCTGCTTGAACTCGTGCACGTCGGTGTTGGCGCCCACCCACAGCGCCACGGCCCCTTCCGGGTCGCGGATGGGTTCGGCCCGGGCCAGGAACCAGCGGTACACGCCCTGCTGGTTGCGCCAGCGGTGCTCGGCCTCGAAGGGCTCGCAGGTGGTCAGGCTGTGCTCCCAGCGGCGCAGGGTGTTGGGCAAGTCGTCGGGGTGCACGAACCGCTCCCAGCCCCAGTCCTGCAGTTGCTCAAACGTGCCGCCCGTGAAATCGTACCAGCGCTGGTTGTAGTAGCTCACGCTGCCGTCGGGGCGGGAGGTCCAGGCCATCTGGGGCAGGGTTTCGAGCAGCTGCTGGAAGCGGTTTTGGCTGGCCAGCACCTCCTCCTGCAGCTGGCGCTGCTGGTGCACGTCGGTGTTGGTGCCGTACCACTTCACCACTTGGCCGCCGGGCGCGCGCCGGGCCTGGGCCTGGCCCAGAAACCAGCGGTACTGGCCGTCGTAGCGGCGCAGGCGGAATTCGGCTTCGTAGTAGCGCTGCGAGGCAATGGCCTGCTCCCAGCGGGCCTGCATGGGGGCGCGGTCGTCGGGGTGCACGAAGCTGAGCCAGTGCGCGGCGCCGTTTTTCTCCATGGCCACGCCCAGGTAAGCGGCCGTGCGGTGGTTGTAAAAGTCCACCGTGCCGTCGGGCTGGGCCGTCCACACCTGCTGCGGAATGCTTTCGGCCTGAATGCGCAATTCCTCTTCGCCGGCCGCGAGGCGCTCCTGCAGCTGGCGCAGCTCGGTCACATCGGTGTTGGTGCCAAACCAGCGCACCACCGCGCCCGTGGCCGCGTCGCGGATGGGCCGGGCCCGGCTCAGAAACCAGCGGTACTCGCCGGTGTGGCGCCGCAGGGGGAACGTGTCTTCCCACGGCTCGCCCGCCTTGATGGCGGCCAGGTAGCGCTCGTTCACGCCTTCCACCCGCGCGGGGTCGTGCACCTGCATCCAGCCCCAGCCCTGCATCTGCTCCAGCGTGGAGCCCGTGTAGTCGTACCACTGCTGGTTGTACCAGAAAATATGGCCCGTGGCGTCGGCCATCCACGCCAGCTGCGCAATGTTGTCGGCCAGGGCGGCAAAGTCCATGCGGCTCCGCAACAGCTCTTCGGTGCGCGCGTGCAAGTCGTGGATTTCCACGGTGGCCGCGCTGAACCCCGCCAGCCGGCCGCCGGCGTCGGCGTAGGGCTGGGCCTTGGTTTGAAACCAACGCAGCTCGCCGTCGCGGCGGCGCACCCGGAACTGGGCTTCCCAGGCTTCGCCCCGGTCCATGGCCGGGCGGGCAATGCTGCGCACGGCGGCGCGGTCGTCCGCCGGCAGCGAATGCCAGGCTTCCCGGGCCGTCACGGCGGGGTCGAGCCCGGTGTACTCGTAGAAGTAGGGGTTGGTGTAGGTGATGAACCCCTGCGGGCCGAAGTTGGAAATGAACACCGGCACCGACGCCGTGATGGCCCGCACCTGCTCGTCGCGGCGGCTTACCTCGGCACTCAGCTTTTCGGCTTGCTGGCGGGCGCGCACGCGCTCGCTCACGTCCAGGGCAAAGCTCAGAAGGCCGTTTATCTCGCCTTGCTCGTCGCGCAGCGCGATGTAGGTGTGGTCCAGGTAAATGGCGCCGGGGGCCGCCGCCCCGTGGTTGAGGCGCATCAGCACCTCCTGCCCCACGTGGGTTTCGCCGGTTTGGTACACGCGGTCGAGCAGCCCGATGAAGCCCTGCTCCAGCATTTCCGGAAAGCATTCGGCCGCGGTCTGGCCGATGCCGGCCCGGTGCCCGGTCAGCTTGTCGTAGCTGGCGTTCGTGAACGCGTAGCGGTGCTCCGGCCCCGCCAGCGTGGCGATGATGGCCGGGGCCTGGTCCAGAATCTGGCTGAGCAGCCGGTCTTTGTTCTCCAGCTGCCGCTGGGCCTCGCGCAGCTCGTGGATGTCGAGGTCGGACCCAAACCATTGGCGGGACCGGCCCGCTGCCTGCGCTTCCTGCAGCGGCTCGGGCACGCCCTGGCTCATAAACCACCGGTACTGCCCGTCGTGGCGGCGCAGGCGCAGCTCGTAGCGCCACGGCGTGCCGCCGGCCAGCGCCGCGGCGTATTCCTCCTGCACGCGGGCCAAATCGTCGGGGTGCAGGCTGGCTTTCCAGTCCCGGTCCAAGTCGTCGGTGTCCGGGCGGGTGCCGGTGTAGGCAAACCACTGCGGGCTGATGTAAAGCACCTGGCCTTCCTGGTTGCTGATGAAGGTGATGGACGGCAGGCTTTCCGTCACGCGGCGCAGGCGCTGGTCGGCGGTTTGGGCTTCGGCCAACATGGCTTCGCTGCGCTGGCGGGCCAGCACCTGCTCGGTCACGTCGAGGCCGTAGGCCAGCACCCCGGCGCCTTGCGCGCCCCGCAGCGGCAAGAAGCCGAAGTCGTTGTAGCGCAGCTTCACTTCGCCGGTGGCGGGGTCCAGCAGCTCGGTGCGCTCTTCGCGGCCGAAACGGGGCCGGCCGCTGTCGCGCACTTCTTCCAGGGCCTGCAGGTAGCCCTGGGCGGCCACTTCCGGCAGGCTGGCGGCCACCGTGAGGCCCACGCCCGCCCGCGGCCCCATCGAGCTCTGCGCTTGCGCCGAAAGAAAAGTGAACCTGAGGTCGTCCCCCTCCATCGTGCTGATGGTGAGGGGCAGCTGGTCCAGAATGCGCTGCATCAGGGGCTGCTCGCTGGCTGGCTGCAGGCGCACCAGCAGGTAGCGCAGCGGGCCCGTGGCCGGCACGGGTTGCAGCGTGGCCACCCATTGCGCCCCGGCCGCAGTGGCCGGGGCGCCCCAGGCCGGCGTCAGGGTTTGCGTTGTGCCGGCTTGGGCGGCCTGCAGGGCAAGCTCCCAGTCCGGAGCGGGCGCCAGGGCGTGCCCCGCCGCCGCCAGTACCGCAAGAAGTGCGCTCAGGGGCTGGCCCGCCACATCCGGGGCGCCGGGGCCCAGCAGCGTGGCCAGCGCGGCGTTCAGCGTCCGCACGGTGCCGTCGGGTGCCAGCGCGCTCAAGGGGTCGGGCAACGCGGCAAACAGCAGTTCAAAATCCGTGGCGGGCGGGGTGGGGGCAGGCATAAACGGGGTGGACCAGCCAGCCCGGGTGCACGCGGGCGGTTTGTCTTTTCAAAGATAGGCCCGCGGCTTGTGCACCCGGCTGCCGCAAAGCAAAAAGCCCCGGCCAAAAGGCCAGGGCTGTTGCGCTTGCGGGCACTGCGTGGAGCTTGCGCCTACAATGCGCCTACAAAGGATTCTTGAGGTCTTTGGCAAACGCCTTTTGCACGTGCTCCACCTTGTGCGCCGAGACGTTGGTGATGTAGGGGTTTTCCGGGTGCAGGCGGTAGTAGCCCTGGTGGTAATCCTCGGCGGGCCAGAACTTTTTGAACGGCACCACCTCGGTCACGATTTTGCTGCCGTACTCTTTCGAGGCGTTGACGCGCGCAACGGTGCTCTGCAGGATTTGCTTTTCCTCCGGCGTGCGGTAGAAAGCGGCCGAGCGGTACTCCGGGCCCACGTCGTTGCCCTGGCGGTTGAGCTGGGTGGGGTCGTGCGAGGCCGTGAAGAAGATGTCCGCCAGCTTCTGGTAGCTGATGACCTTGGGGTCGTAGTAAATCTGCACGGTTTCGGTGTGGCCGGTGGTTTTGTCGGCCACTTCCTCGTAGGTCGGGTTGGCTTTGGTGCCGCCGGCGTAGCCGCTCACCACCTGCTTCACGCCTTTCAGCTGCTCAAAGGCTTCTTCCTGCGCCCAAAAGCAGCCGCCCGCAAACGTGGCCACCGCCAGGCCCGACAAGTTGGTGGGGGCAAAGCCGGCCGTGGAGCGCGGCGGGTTTTGGGCCCCGGCCGGCTGCTGCGTGCCGCAAGCAAACAGGAAAGCCAGCAAACTCAAGCCAGCCAAAGATTTCAATCGATTTTTCATGGGATTAATAAGGCATAAATGGTGCCGAAACGGGCCCCGGCGTTCCGATAGACGCCGCGCGGCGCCCAGCCTTACGCCAAGGCCAGGGCTTCGGATACCACATACGAATTATGGCCCGGTCCGGCTTGCGACTGGTAGCCCGAATACTTGTTGCAGACCCCGCACGGGTGCACGCCGTTCTCGGCCCGGCAGGCTTGGTTGAGGGCTTGGGGCACGCTGGCCAGGGCGGCGTCGTAGTGGTCGAGCAGGGCCGGGGCGGCGTCGTCGAAGGTGCCCATGACGGGGCTTTGGGGCAAGCAGCAAAAATGCACCGTGCGCTGCGGCCCGTTCACGAGCGGGCCAGTGGCTCGCCCGAAGCAGCTGCGGCCCGGCCAGCCCACCGGCAGGCGGGTGTGGTGCCAGTCGGGGCGCTGGCCGGGGCCGCCCACAGCGCCCCGGCCGGTCACCAGGTGCACCGGCAGGCTGTTGAGCGCGGCCACGCCTTTGAACTCGGCCAGTGCCGCGGCGGCCCGCTCGTTCACCATGGCGGGGTTCACCAGAATTTGCAGGCGTTTGGGTCCCAATATCTCCAGCACCCGCCGCGGCGACTTGGCGCGCAGGGTGGTATAGAGCACCATTTTTTTGATGTGGGGCGTGGCGGCCACGCGCCGGGCCACGTGCTCGACGTAGCCGGCCCGCAGCATGGGCTCGCCGCCGTAAAAGTGCAGCTCCACCCGCCGGCCGTAGCGGCGGTGCATCTCGGCCAGCATGGCAAACACCACGTCCTCGCCCCCGTCGGGCCAGCCCGGCGCCTTGCCCGGCAAAGAGTCGACGCAGCAAAACTCGCACATGTACGGGCAGTCCCAGAAAGGAACAAAAAAGACCCGGTCGCGCAGGGCCAGGTTAAGTAATGCGTAGATATGCGTTTTAGGGTCGAACATAGTAATAATTGAATTAAATAGGTGTATCGCTGAATAAGCGCCGCAATAAAGCTAAGCCGTAGCCTGCAAACCAGTAAAATCTCGCCCCGGAATCTGGATGCAGTAGCCCGCTCTTGAAGGGCAATGCTGCCGTTTTGCTGCTGCTTGCAAAGAAGCGCATGTCAGTATTTATTCGTGCGTATGGAGAAAAACGACGCCGACAAGCCGGGCTTCGATGGTATTTCGTACGGGGCGTTTGCATCCTTCGCTACGTATTTGCCGTAGCAAGTCGACTTGCTCCTGTCCTCCCGCTATGGCCCTACAAACGCTACTCGAAGAACCTCACATCACCATTGCCTACGACCACCTCAACGACTGGCTCTACGCCGACTGGCACGGCGACCAAGACCTGACCAGCGTGCAGCACGGCGCTTTGGAAATGCTGCGATTGATGAAACTGCAACGCTGCCACAAAGTGCTGAACGACAACACCCGCGTGACCAGCATGTGGAGCGAGGCGGCCGAGTGGGGCGGCAAGGAGTGGTTTCCGGCCATGACGGCCGGCGGCTTGCGGTACTTCGCCTGGGTGTATTCGCCCAACCTCTACAGCCGCTTGTCCACCGACCTGACCCTGCAACTCACGGTCAGCAACCCGGTGGTGTCCACTTTCGACGACATCGAAGCCGCCAAAAACTGGCTGAGGCAGATGTAGTCCTGCGCAAGGGGCCATCACTTGCCAGGGCGTACGGTGCTTGATTTGGTAACCTGCGCGCCGCTTGGAAGTAATGCCAGCGGGCAACTTTTGCACGGTACTAACGCCCCGAGCCGTGAAAAACTACCTTTTCCTGCTGACCGCCGCCGCCGTCCTGCTGGGCGCCACCGCCTGCCAGGACGATAACGACGCCCCCAATTTGCCTAAATACAACACCCTCGACGGCAACGCCCCGCTGGTCATTGCTCACCGCGGCGCTTCGGGCCTGCTGCCCGAACACACCCTGGAAGCCTACCAACGGGCCATCGACCAGGGCGCCGACTTCATCGAGCAAGACCTCGTGCTGACCAAGGACCAGGTGCTGGTGTGCCGGCACGAGCCCATGCTTTCCGGCACCACCAACGTGGCCGAGCTGCCCCAGTTTGCGGCCCGCAAAACCACCAAGATGCTGGACGGTGTGTCCGTGACCGATTGGTTTGCAAGCGACTTTACGCTGGCCGAAATCAAGACCCTGAAAGCCAAACAGGCCATTGCCGACCGCAACCAGCAGTTCAACGGGCTCTACGCCATCCCCACGTTTCAGGAAGTAATCGACCTGGCCAATGCGCAAACCGTCGCCAAAGGCCGCGTCATCGGCATTTACCCCGAAACCAAGCACCCCACCTTCCACGAGCAACTGGGGCTGCCCCTCACCAGCAAGCTGCTGGACGCGCTCACGGCCGCCGGCTGGAACAACCGCGCCGCGCCGGTGTTCGTGCAGTCGTTTGAAGTGGGCAACTTGCGCGCCATCCGCGACCAGTACAAGTCGACGGTGCGCCTGGTGCAGCTCTACGACGCCTACGACGTGACCAGCAGCGGCAGCCTGGACATGACGGCCCCCAATGGCCAGCCGTACGATTTCGTGGTATCGGGCGACAAGCGCACCTACAGCGACTTGGCCACCGACGCCGGCCTGGATTTCGTAAAAACCTATGCCGACGGCATCGGCCCCTGGAAGCCCTTCATTCAGCCCTACACGGCCACCGCCAAGCTGCCAGCCACTTCGCTCATTGAGCGGGCCCACGCCCGCGGCCTGTTCGTGCACGCCTACACTTTCCGCGACGAGTCCCGGTACTGGATGCCTTTTTTTCAAACCAGCGCCACCGAAGAATACAAAACCTTCTACAAGCTGGGCCTGGACGGCGTGTTTTCGGATTACACCGCCACCGCCGTGGCCGCCAAAGAGTAGCACCGGTTCTTTGGCCATTCTGTTCGGCAAGCACAAGCACTGTCCTACATGAGACAGCCGCTTGTGCTTACTCAACCCAGAGAAGTGCGCCACGGAGAATAGAGAATAGCTTCTTTGCAGGTCTCGCTGGCCCAAACGACCGCGCTGCCAATTGCTTTTCCGCAGCCACTGGCGTTGTTTGCAGCTCATTAGCTGAACTCCATGCGTCGTTTGTTGCTGTGCGGGCTGTTGGGCCTGTCGGGGTGGGCTCCGGTCCGTGCCCAAAGCCTGTCTATTCTGGACCAGAACCCGCCCGCCCTGCGCTGGCAGGAGGTGCGCACGCCGCATTTCCGGGTGTTGTTCAGCGGGCAAATTGACTCGGCGGCGCAGCGCACGGCCGCGCGGCTGGAGCAGCTGCACGGGCCCGGCGTGGCCACGCTCGGGGTGAATTCCCGGCCCATTGGCGTGGTGCTGCAAAGCCAAACCACCATTCCCAACGGCTTCGTCACGTTTTTGCCGCGGCACGCCGAGTTTTTTACCACGCCGCAGCAGGGCATGGGGCTGGGCACCGTGGACTGGCTCGACGGCCTGGCGGTGCACGAGTACCGGCACGTGGGGCAGTTCGAGAAAGCCCGCCAGGGCATTGGCCGCCTGCTGGGCCCGCTGCTGGGCGACGGCGCGCTGGGCGTGGCGGCCGTGGGCGTGCCGCAGTGGTTTTTTGAAGGCGACGCCGTGGGCACCGAAACGGCCCTGACCCGCAGCGGCCGCGGGCGCATCCCCAGTTTCGGGGCGGGCCTGCGGGCCAACCTGCTGGCCGGCCGCCGCTACAGCTACCAGAAGGCGGTGAATGGCTCCCTGCGCGACAACGTGCCCGACTGGTACGTGCTGGGCTACTTCCTCACCTCGTACCTGAAAACCCACCGCGGCCCCGACGCCTGGGCCAAAGCCCTGGACGAGTATTACCGCTTTCCGTTCTACCCGTTCTCGTTTTCCAACGGCATCAAGCGCACCACGGGCCTGCGGGTAGAAGAGCTGTACGAGCGCACCATGTCGGAGCTGGACTCGACCTGGCGCCGGCAACAGCGCGAGCAGCCGGTCCCGACGCCGGCGCGGGAACTGGCGGTGCAGGCTTCCGAAAAAGTATTCACCCAGTACCAGTACCCGCAGTACGTGACCGACAGCACGGTGCTGGCGCTGAAAACCGGCCTCGGCCACATTGCCCAGTGGGTGCTGCTGCGCGAACGCGGCGCCGAGCGGAAGGTGTTTGTGCCGGGCCTGCTGAACCTGCCCGAAATGCTGTCCGTGGCCGGCGGCCGGGCGGTGTGGCCCGAGTTTCGACAGCACCCGCGCTGGGGCCAGCAAACCTACTCGGAGCTGAAAGTGCTGGACTTGGCCACGGGCAAGGTCCGGCGCATCGGCAAGGGCGGGCGCTACTCCGCGGCGGCGCTCTCGCCCGACGGCCAGCGCCTGGTGGCCGTGCAAACCGACGCCAGCTACCACCACGCGTTGGTGCTGCTCAGCGCAAACACCGGCGCCGTGGAGCAGGTGCTGCCCAACCCCGCCAACGACCTCTACCAGCAGCCCCGCTGGCACCCCGACGGGCGCCGGCTGGTGGCCGTGACGCTGAGCGCCGCCGGCAAAACCATCGTCGTCATCGACCCTGCCGGGCAGGGCCCTGCCACCGGCACTGCCCAGGCGCTGCTGCCCGTGGCCAACGTGAACCTGACCAACCCCCAGCCCTGGGGCGACTACGTGCTGTACAACTCGCCGCAGTCGGGCCTTGACAACATCTACGCGGTGCAGGTGAGCACCCGCCAGACCTATCGGGTGACGAGCAGGCCCGTGGGCGCCTACCACGCCGCCGTGTCGCCGGATGGGCGCAAGCTGGCCTTTCACGACTACCGCGCCACCGGGGCCCGGGTCATGGATATGCCCCTGGACCCCGCCACCTGGGCGCCCGTGCCCGTGGCCACCACCGATGCGCCGGCCATTTACGCCGCCCAACTCACGGCCCAGGAGCCGGCCGGCCGCAGCATGGCCAAGCTGCTGGCCGCGCCCGATTCGGCCCGGCCTTACCAGGTACGACCGCGCTACGGCGTGCGCCGCTATTCGCCGCTGGCCCACGCCTTCAACGTGTTCAGCTACGGCGTGGTGCAAAGCCCCGTGGGCAACTCCGTGAGCGTGGGCGTGCGCTCGCAGGACCTGCTGAGCACCACCCAGGCGTTTGCGGGCTTGAACTACGACCCGACCGAGCGCACCGTGAGCGGCATTGCCGCCTTCAGCTACCAGGGGCTGCTGCCCGTGCTGGACGTGGAGGCCGAATACGGCGGCCGCGACGTGGCGCTGTACGTGGACCGCCGCCAGCCGCTCGACAGCCTCGCGCGCGACCAGTGGCGCTACAGCCGCTTTCGGGCCGGCGTGCGCCTGCCGCTCACGCTCACCCGCTCCAAGTACCTGCAAGCCCTGACCGTGGGTTCGTACTTCTTGCGCGAGCAAGTGTATGACTACGATTTGCCGGTCCGTCGCCGCTCCGAAGTGGGGCCCAGCAGCCCGCTGAACGCCGTGGAATCGTCCCTCTCCTACGTGGCTCAACTCAAGCTGAGTGCCCGCGACGTGGCCCCGCGCGGGGGGGGCAGCTTGCTGGCCACCTGGCGCACCACGCCCTTCGGCAGTGGGCTCCAATCCGAACAGCGGGCCGTGCAAGCCGCCGTGTTTCTGCCGGGCCTGGGGCGGCACCACGCCCTGCGCCTGCGCGGTGGCTACCAGTGGCAAGACCAATCGCAGTACCAATTCCAGCAGGGCGTGTCCTACCCGCGGGGCGAGGGCTACACCAGCTTTGACCGGTTCCGCGCCGCCAGCGCCGACTATTATGTCCCGCTGGCTTAC
>DASVTG010000417.1:0-8412 GCA_036387695.1 Hymenobacter sp.
TATCACACCGCCAAGCACCAAACACCACCAACCAAGCACCAGGCGCCAAGCACCAAGTACCAACAACCAAGCACCCATTCACCCCAAGCCATGAAAAAAATCGGCATCCTCTTCGGTCAGGAAAACACTTTCCCTCAAGCCTTTATCGACCGCGTCAACCAGAAAGCTCCGGCCGACATCCGCGCGGAGTTTGTCAGAATTGACCAGGTGGAGCAGCACGTGGCACCCGATTATGCCGTCATCATCGACCGCATCTCGCAGGACGTGCCCTTCTATCGAGCCTATCTCAAGAACGCGGCCCTGATGGGCACCGCCGTGATTAACAACCCGTTTTGGTGGTCGGCCGACGAGAAGTTTTTCAACAACGCCCTGGCCGTGCGCCTGGGCGTGCCCGTGCCCAAAACCCTGCTCCTGCCCAGCAAGGAGCGCCCTACCGACACCAGCGAGCGCAGCTTCCGCAACCTGGCCATGATGGACTGGGAGGCCGCCTTCCAGCACATCGGCTTCCCGGCCTACATGAAGCCCCACTCCGGCGGCGGCTGGAAAAGCGTGTACAAGCTGCACTCGCCCGAAGACTTCTTCCGGGCTTATGACGAAACCGGCCAACTGGTGATGCTTTTCCAGGAATCGGTGGACTTCACCGATTACTTCCGCTGCTACTGCATCGGCGGCACGGAGGTGCTCATCATGCCCTACGAGCCCCGCAACGAGCCACACCTGCGCTACGCCACCGAAATGAAAACCACGGGCGAGGCCGGCGAAAAGCTGCTCGCCACGATGAAGGAATACGTGCTCAAGCTCAACGCGGGCCTGGGCTATGATTTTAATACCGTGGAATTTGCCGTGCGCGACGGCATTCCGCTGGCCATCGACTTCGGCAACCCAGCCCCCGACGCCGACATCAACTCCGTGGGCGAGAAAAATTTTGAATGGGTGGTGGAAGCCGCGGCCAACATGGCCATAGCGCGCGCCATTGCCCAGAAGCCCGGCCAGGACAACCTCACCTGGGGCACGTTTGTGCACCCACACCGCGCCAAAGGCGTCGAAACGCATTTCACGGTAGCCGATACCCCCCCAGCCCCCAAGAAAAGCGCCGCGCCCAAAGCCGCCGCCAAACCCGCGGCGGCCAAGCCGGCTGCCGCTAAGCCGGCTGCGAAAGCGGCCGCAGCGCCCAAGGCACCGGCTGCCAAAAAACCCGCAGCCAAGAAATCCGAATAAGCTGCACACCAGCTTGCATGCCAGCCCGGCGCGCGAGTGGCGCGTCGGTGCTTGCGGCTTCTCACATTCCTCGTTTATTCGTTTAGCCCATGGCCATGCCCGCGTTTACCCTCGGCATTGAGGAAGAATTTCAAACCATTGACCCCCACACGCGCGAGCTCCGCTCCCACCTGTCGCAGATTGTGGAGAACGGCAAAATCACCCTGCACGAGCAGGTGAAGGCCGAAATGCACGAGTCGGTGGTGGAAGTGGGCACCAACATTTGCCAGAACATCGGCCAGGCCCGCGACGAAGTGCTGCACCTGCGCCGCCAGGTCATCGAGCTAGCCGACAAGCAAGGCCTGAAGATTGGCGCGGCGGGCACGCACCCGTTTTCGCGTTGGCAAGACCAGCCCATCACGCCCGACGCCCGCTACGACAAAATCGTGGAGGAATTGCAGGAAGCGGCGCGCTCCAACCTTGTTTTCGGCATGCACGTGCACGTGGGCATTGAGGACCGGGAAATGGGCGTGTACATGATGAACACGCTCCGGTATTTCCTGCCGCACTTGTTTGCCCTCAGCACGAATTCGCCGTTTTGGGAGGGGCGCGAAACCGGCTACAAGTCGTTTCGGACCAAAGTGTTCGAACGTTTCCCGCGCACGGGCATCCCCGGCTTTTTCCACAGCGCCAGCGACTACGACGAGTTTATCGCGCTGCTGATAAAAACGGGCTGCATCGACAACGGCAAGAAAATTTGGTGGGACATTCGCCTGCATCCTTTCTTCGACACCATCGAATACCGCATCTGCGACATGATGATGCGCGCCGACGAAACCATTTGCGTGGCCGCCATCATGCAGGCGCTGGTGGCCAAAATCTACAAGCTCAAGGTCCTGAACCTGAACTTTCGCATTTACCGCAGCGCCCTCATCAAAGAAAACAAGTGGCGCGCGGCCCGCTACGGCCTCGACGGCCACATGATTGACTTTGGCAAGCAGGAGGAGGTGCCCACCCGCAAGCTCATCCTCGAACTGCTCGACTTCGTCGACGACGTGGTGGACGAGCTTGGCAGCCGCCACGAAGTAGAGTACGCGCTGAAAATGATGGAGATGGGCACCGGCGCCGACCGCCAGCTTCAGGTCTTCCGCGAAACCGGCGACTTGAGCAAAGTGGTGGACTACATCCTGGCCGAGACAACCCACGGCTTGTAACAAGAGTATCTTTGCGTTGGCAACGCCCGCCTCCCGGTTGGCGTTGCTTCTTTTTTGGCTAGGGTTCCGGCCCGGCTTTTTACTTTATTGGCCCAAGGGCCGCCTTATTTTTTTGTTTGATGGAGGCTATTCGAATTGCCATTCTGGATATGTACAACAACGCGCCGAACGAAGGCATGCGCTGCATTAGGCAGCTGCTGGCCCGCGGCGCCGAGGAAAACGGCGTGCCGTTCCACGTCGACACGTTCAACGTGCGGGCCGAGGACGCCGTGCTGGGGCTGGATTATGACATTTACATTTCCAGCGGTGGGCCGGGCAGCCCCTTGGCTTCCGACGAGCTGTGGGAGCCGCGCTACTTCCGTTTTATCGACTCGCTGCTGGCGCACAACCAAACCAGCGACGACAAAAAGCACCTGCTGCTCATCTGCCATTCGTTTCAATTGGTGAGCCGGCACCTGGGCCTCGGCACGGTGAGCCGGCGCAAGTCCACCTCGTTCGGCGTGCTGCCCGTGCACCTTACGCCGGCGGGCCTGGACGAACCCGTGCTGCGCGGCCTGCCCGAGCCTTTTTACATTGTCGACTCGCGCGACTACCAGCTCACCGACCTCAACCAGGACCGCCTGGAAGCGCTGGGCGCCGAAGTGCTGTGCCTGGAGAAAGAACGGCCGCACGTGCCCTTGGAGCGCGCCGTGATGGCCATTCGGTTCACGCCGGAGGTTTTCGGCTCGCAGTTTCACCCCGAAGCCGATGGCGAAGGCATGCTGCGCTACATGCTGACGGATGAGCGCAAGCAGCAGGTAATCACCACTTACGGCGAAGCCAAGTACGAGGAAATGGTGCACCTGCTGGCCGACCCCAAAACCATTGAGCGCACCGAAGCCGTCATCGTGCCCACTTTCTTGCGCCGCGCCCTCGCCCAACTGGGGCAGCTCACCGCGGCTTAAGTCCTCCCGGTTCTCACCCGCTTCCCCCCATGATTCCAGAGCACCGCCAAACCTTCAATGCCGCGTTTAGCCCGGCCCGCTACCTTGAGATGCTGGCCGACATTGACCAGCAGCTGCCCGGACAACTCGACTTTCGGGTAGCCGAGACGCCGGTGTTCATCCCCGCGGCATTGCGCGACAAATTGATTGCGGCCGGTCAGAGCATCATTGAGGTAATTGAGCAGCCCGATTTCAAAGCGCTGACGGAGGCGGCCATTCCGGCGCATCAGCGCGTGCCCGGCGACGAAGGCCGGCCCGAGTTCCTAACCTTCGACTTTGCGGTGTGCCGCGATGCCAGCGGTGAGCTTGAGCCCCAGCTCATTGAGATGCAGGGGTTCCCTTCGCTGTATGCTTTTCAGTCCTGGTTGCCCTCGGTGTTCCGAGCGCACTACCCCATCTCGGACTCGGTCACTCCTTTCTTGTCACTGCCTGATTTTGAAGCTTATCAGCAGCACATGCGTGAATTTATTCTCGGTGGCGAAGCCGCTGAGCATGTTGTTCTTCTGGAGTTGTTTCCGAAAAAACAAAAGACCCGAATTGATTTTGCGCTGACAAAAAAACTCTGGGGAATTGAAGTCGTTTGCCTGACCGAAGTTATTAAAACCGGCCGCGAATTATTTTACGAGAAAGACGGCCGGCTAATTCAAATCAAGCGAATTTATAACCGCATCATTTTTGATGAGCTGGCCCGTTTCCCCGAATTGCATGCGCAGTTCAATTTAACCGAAGACGTGGACGTGACCTGGGTGGGGCATCCCAACTGGTTTTTCCGCATCAGCAAATACACGCTGCCGCTGTTGCAAGGACCGTTTGTGCCGCCCAGCTACTTTTTGCACGAGCTGCAAGAATATCCGCTCGACTTGGAGAATTACGTGCTGAAACCCCTGTTCTCCTTTGCCGGGGCTGGGGTGCGGCTCCACGTAACCGCCGAGGACCTCGACGCTTTGCCCGACAAACACCACTACCTGTTGCAGCGCAAGGTGGCGTACGAGCCGGTGGTGCAGTCCCCCGACGGCTTGGTGAAGTGCGAAATCCGACTGCTCTACACCTGGCCCAACGGCGTAGCGCGCCCGCAGCTGCTCACCGGGCTCAGCCGCTTGAGCCGGGGCGAGATGATTGGCGTGGATTTCAACAAGGACAAGGATTGGGTGGGGGGCACTACGCCCTTGTTTGAACGGTAGTCGGCCGTTTGAGCCGGGGCCCGGAACAACGCTGGGAAAGGGTTGCGCGTAAAGCCCGGCATCAAGTCACTCACCCCAACATCCATGTCTTCCCTCTCCGAAAAAGGCCTTAAACTATCCAAAAACGCACTCTTCTCCGTCTTCGTTAACCGAGCCACCAAGTTACTGGGCCGGCCGTTCAAGGTTGTCACGATACTGAACGAAGCCGCCGACAAACTGGCCGACAAAGAAAGCAAGACCAACAAATTCCGGCAGCTATTTGAAATAGCGCTGACGCTGGTGCGGATGGTGCGCAGCTACATCAGCGGCGAGTACCGCGAGATTTCCACCAACACGATTGTGTCGGGATTGGCGGTGTTGCTTTACGTGGTTTCGCCCATCGACCTTGTGCCGGATTTTATTCCCGTGCTCGGCTTTCTCGACGACCTGAGCTTGGTGAGCTGGTTCGTGGGCAAATTCCAGGTTGAAATCACGCGCTTCCGCGAGTGGGAAGCCACCAGCCGCGGCCACGCCGTCGCCGTGGCGGGCGCCGAAGAACCCGACCACGCGGCGGAACCCGCACGCGGCGACGCGGCATTGCCCAGCGTGGCCGAGTTGGGACACTCCTAGGGCCAGCCGTAGGCAGCCAAGCTGGCTTACTTGATGTCGTTAACGGGCAGCAGCCATGAATCGGCTTGCTTATTGTGGTGTTCCAAGCAGAAGCTTCAGTTGTTGCGGTCGCGGTGGTTTTGCTGGGCCTTGGCCAGTGTCAGCGGCTGGCAAACGCTCTGCTTACGATTCCTTAACTTTCGCCCCCTCGGCACGCTCCGCCGCCGAATGCGCTGCTTTATTTTATGCCTACGTTTGTCGTCACCATTCTGCTGCCCGATACTTATGACGAGGAATTTATTGCCCTTATTCCCCGGCACCGAGACCTTATCAACCGCTTGCTAAACGAGAAAATAGTGGAAGTTTACGCCATCAGCAGCGACCGCAGCCGGGGGTGGGTGACCATGAACGGCGACGACGCCGCGGCCGTGCAGGCGGTGCTGGAGCAATTTCCGCTGTACCGGTTTTTTCAAAGTGTGGAAATCGATGAGTTGTTCATTTTCGACAGCACCGCGTCGCGGTTTCCGCTTATTAGCGTCAATTAATTAGTTCTTTTTATACCTCTTGCTCCATTTGTAAAGAGCTTTATTCGCATTCGTTTTTAAGTTATGGTAGCGTTGCTTGCCCCTGTTCTTCCCCCACTACGAACGACTTTATCCCTCGGAGCGCTGAGCCTTTTGGTCGCCGCCGCGCCCAGCCAGCCGCCGGTCATGACCACCGAGCTGCTCACCACCCGCCTGAGCGCCGCCGTCGAGAACCTCAAAAGCCTGCGTTGCTCGGTGAAGGCGCAGGAGCGGATTGGCGGCAACATCAATCAGGCGCGTAGCATCATGAAAGTTACCTACAAGCCGCTCCGGATATACATCAAAAACCAGAAAGGCATCGAGGTGCTGTGGGTGACGGGCCAGAACGATGGCGATGCCTGGGTTTACCCGGCCACTTTCCCCTACGTGACGCTCAGCTTGGACCCCAACGGCAAGCTCATGCGCGGCAACCAGCACCACACCGCCCTGCAAGCCGGTTTTGGCACCATTGCCGACTTGCTCCGCACCACGGGCCTACGCCAGAACAACACGTTCAGCCGCTCCTTTCGCTACGCCGGCGACACCACGCTGCTGGGCCGCACCAGCCACGTGCTCCGCTCCGACTTTCCCCAGTTCAGGTACGTGAGCTACAAAGCCGGCAAAAACGAAACCATTGCCACCGTAGCCGAACGGTTCGGCTGCGGCGAGTACCGCATCTTCGAGCGCAACAATTTGAGCATCGGCGAACCCATTCCGGAAGGGAAAGTGCTGCAAGTACCCAACGCTTACGGAAAGCGCACCATCGTGTGCGTCGACCCCAAAACCTACTTGCCCACCATGATACAAGTGAACGACGACAAGGGCCTGTTCGAAAAATTTGAATTCTCCGACGTCATCGCCAATCAGCCCATTCCGCTTGAAGAGTTTTCGAAAGATTATAAAGCATACAAACTATGACCACAGATTGAACGGATTTTAACGGATTAAAACGGATTTTTTGTGGTTCCTCGCTAACGTCCTTGAGAAGAAAAAGCCGCTCGATTCGAGCGGCTTTTTCTTTGACAATTAATTAAGCAGCTCAGTGCAAAACCACAAAAAATCCGTTTTAATCCGTTTTAATCAGTTCAATCTGTGGTCTCAGCGGCGCATGGTTTTTTCGATTTGGTCCCACATATCGGGCGTCAGCATTTCCAGCTTGTTGAACTCGCCGGCGCCGTTCAGCCATTCGCCGCCGTCGATGGTCACAACTTCGCCGTTTACATAGGCAGAGAAATCCGACACCAGGTAAGCCGCCAAATTGGCCAGTTCCTGGTATTGGCCCACCCGCTTGAGCGGCACGCTGGCGGCGGGGTCCAGCTTGCTGGCGAGCGGCTCGGGAAACAGGCGGCTCCAGGCTCCTTCCGTCGGGAACGGGCCCGGCGCAATGGCGTTGGAGCGAATGCCGTACTTGGCCCATTCCACTGCCAGCGAGCGGGTGATGGCCAGCACGCCTGCCTTGGCGGCCGCCGAAGGCACCACAAAGGCCGACCCCACGGAGGCGTAAGTGGTGACGATGTTGAGGATGGTGCCGGGCTTCTTGTCGGCAATCCAGCGTTTGCCCACGGCCAGCGTGCAGTTGTAGGACCCACGCAGCACGATGTCCACAATCACGTCGAACGCTTTGTGCGACAGGCGTTCGGTGGGGCTGATGAAGTTGCCGGCTGCGTTGTTGAGCAGCACGTCCACCCCGCCAAATTCCTGAATGGTGCGTTCGAGCATGGCTTCCACCTCGTCGTACTTGCGCACGTCGCAGGCAATGGCCAGCACCTGGCCCCCGGTTTGCTGGCGCAGTTCGTCGGCTGTTTTTTCCAGCACCTCCAGCTTGCGGCTTGTGATGGTGACGTTGGCGCCCAGTTGCAGGAAGTAGGTGGTCATGGCCCGGCCCAAGCCAGTGCCCCCGCCGGTGATGATGATGGTTTTGCCGGCCAGCGCGTTGTCGCGCAGCATGGGCTGAGTGTAGGGTGCGTTCATGCGCAAAAGAAGAAAAGGGTGGGAATTGCGGTGTTATCCGCGGGCCGAAGGTACAAGCTTGCTAGTGCGAATGTTAGAGTAAGCACGACCGAAGTTTTGAATAATAATTTCAAGATGGAATATAGGGTTGGGCAATTTGTTTGCACCTTCGTGGTGACAATATGCTTCATTCAAAGATTTTATATGACTAGTTCCATTCCTGGGGGCTCCACGAGCGCTGCTTCGGAAGCGGAACGCCCCACCGTTTTGGTGCTGGGCTGCGGCTGGCTGGGCTTGGCCCTGGCCCGCTCACTGGTGGCCGAAGGCCACAGGGTACTGGGCACCACCACCACCTCCGAAAGCCTGCCCACCATGCAAGCCGCCGGCATAGAAGCGCACGTGCTAAAGCTCGGCGCCGACTTCAACTCGGCCTCCGAAGCACTGCTGCACCAGCTGCTCAGCGCGGCGGACGTGCTGGTGCTGAACGTGCCGCCGCGCGCCGCCGCCGCCGGGGCCTACCCCACCCTGTTGCGGCCCGTGCACCGGGCAGTAGCGGCAGCAGGCACCCGGCACGTAATTTTTGTGAGCTCTACCAGCGTATACCCCGACGAGCCCCGCGTAATGCGCGAAAGTGACGCCGTGAGCACGCGCGATGCGGCTTCCGACGTGCTGCGGGCCGAAGGCCATTTTGTGCCGCGCTACGGGCAATGGAAAAGCACGGTGGTGCGCTTGGGGG
>DASVTG010000418.1:0-2951 GCA_036387695.1 Hymenobacter sp.
ATAGGCGGCCGCAAAAAGCCCTGGGAGCTGCGCGACGCCGCCGCCGCCGCCGCCGAAGCCCAGATTGCGGCCCGTCGGTCGATGAGCGCCGGGGAGTAGGCCCCGCAACCAGCGGAAAATTTGGCCCTTAGCTTTGCGGAAACCATATCACCTTCTCCGCCTTCCCGCTTATGCGCCAAAACCTTGTTGCCGGCAACTGGAAAATGAACCTGACCTACCCCGAGGCCCTGGCCCTGGTAGGCGAAATTACCAGCCAGGCTGGCGAAGCTGCCGCGGCAGCCAACGCCCCGGAAATCGTCATTTGCCCCCCATTCCCGGTGCTGCACGCCGTGGGGCAGGCCCTGCCGGAGGGCAGCAAGTTTCACCTGGGCGCCCAGAACTGCCACCAGAAAGAAAGCGGCGCCTTTACCGGCGAAGTATCGGCCAAGCTACTGGCTTCGGTGGGCTGCGAGTACGTCATTCTGGGCCACTCGGAGCGCCGCCAGTACTTCCATGAGGACGACGAGCTGCTGAGCCAGAAGTTGAAAGCTGCGCTGGCGGCCGGCCTGAAACCCATTTTCTGCGTGGGCGAGTCGCTCGACACCCGCGAGGCTGACGAGACCTTCGACTTCATTGGCAAGCAGCTGACCGACGGGCTGTTCCATCTCAGAAACGAGGAGTTTACTCAGATAACAGTGGCTTACGAGCCCATTTGGGCCATTGGCACGGGCCGCACGGCCACCAGCGCTCAGGCACAGGAGGTGCACGCCTTCATCCGCGAGCAGATTGCGCGGGCCTACGATGGCCAGGCGGCGCTGGACACCACCATTCTCTACGGCGGCTCGGCCAACGCGCAGAACGCGCGGGAGCTTTTCTCGCAGCCCGATGTTGACGGCGGACTGATTGGCGGCGCTTCGCTGAAAGCAGCCGACTTTGCGGCCATCATCCAGTCGTTCTAAGCCTCGGCTTGGCACCGTTCTTGGATGCCAGCCGAGGCCGTTGGCCTGCGCAACCCCGCGCGAAAACTTGCTGCTTCCGCCATGTTCTTTTCGTTCCTGATTAGTGGCCTGTTGGCCTTTGCTCCCGCCTCAGCGCCAGCTACGGCAGCGCCACTTGTGGCCATGGCACCGGCCGCCGGCCCGCTCGAGCCGTGCAAAATCTACGGCTCGGTGTACCTCGAAACTGACCCCAGCCGGCGCAGCTACTGCTTCGGAACCGTGTACGTAGAGCCCAATGAAGCCTTCGCCGATGTCATCGTGTTCAAGGAAGACAACAAGCTGTTTGCCGACAAAGCCGGCCTTTGGGCCGACGCGCCGGCCCGCGACTTCGCCGACTACGTTCTGTTGGTAACCACCGACCGCAGCCGCGCCGACTTCTCCATCCATTACACCAAGGTGCGCTCATTCGCCGGCTGCAAGCAATAAGCTTGGCACGGTAAGCTTTCAAAACCGGAACGTCATGCTGAGCGGAGCCGAAGCATCCCGCCCGCACAAGTAATCTTAGTTAGCGCGGTTCCGGCGTCGGGGTACGCCTGCTGGTCCGACGCCGTAGGCGTCCGACCGGTGGTTGCCCGCCCCATCCGGATGCAGCGCCCTACTACCAACCGGTCGGACGCCCAGGGCGTCCGACCGGGGCCTGTACACTGAGGGCGGAACTGCGCTAGTGTTGCGGTAGAGATGCTTCGACAAGCTCAGCATGACGGGCTGGTTTGCTTATTTCCTTCATATCTACCACTGCATGGAATTAGAATTACGCCGCCTCACCAAGTCTTTTGGCCCTAAAACCGTGCTGCGCAATGTGTCGCTGACTGCCCAAACTGGCTACTGCGTGGGCGTGCTGGGCCGCAACGGCGCGGGCAAAAGTACGCTCTTCAACCTGCTCACCAACGCCTTGCTGCCCAGCAGCGGCGAACTGCTGCTCGATGGCGAGGCCATGGGCGAAACCTTCCCGGTCCAGGTGAAGCGCCGGATGGGCGCCCTCATCAATCAAGGCTATTTGGTGGAGGAGCTCACGGCCGAAGAGTACCTGCAATTCGTGGCCCGCATCTACGAGCTGCCCGACGGTCAGGTCCGCATTGACAGCTTACTGGGGCATTTGCTGGAAGAATACGACACGGTGCGGCGGAAGCGCTTGGGCTCGTTTTCCACGGGCATGAAGCAGCGCGTGGCCATTGCGTCCTGCCTGCTCCACCGGCCGGAGCTGCTGATTCTGGACGAGCCGTTTAATGGCCTCGACGTGTTTGCCGCCGAGCGGGTGCTCTCGCTGATTAACAGTTACCGGCCGCAGGCGCTCACGTTTGTGTCGTCGCACAACTTGGCCCACATCGAGAAGGTGGCCACGCACCTGCTGGTCATCGACGAAAGCGAAGTGAAGTTCTGGGGCTCAATGGACGATTTCCTGCAAGGCCAGCGCACCTTCCTGGGCGACGCGCTGATGCAGCTCATTCACCCCGCCGCCGACCCGGCCCAGGACCTGACATGGCTGACCACGCAACGCTAGGCCCGCGCCTCGGGCATTTTCTGCCCTACCTGCTGCGCCGCCGCCTCAAGGCCGTGGTCTGGCCGCCCGGTGGCGCCGAACGAACGGCTTTCCTGCTCATGCTGGCCCTGCTGGTGTTCTACGGCGCCGGTTTTGGGCTGCTGCTCAATACCGGCAGCGCGTCCATCGCCCGGGCCACGCCTGCCTATGTGGCCGGCCTCAACGCCTTGGTGCTGCTCTCGGCCACGCTCGTGGATTTCATGCCGGCGCTACGGCCCGTGACGCGGCCCGTGCCCGACCATTACCCGGTGTCGCCGCGGATGAGCGTGGTCACGGCGTTTTTGCTGGATTTGATTACCCTGCGCCGCCTCACGCTGGCGGCCGGGCTGCTCACGATGCTGCTGGTGGCCCCGCGCTTTGCGGCGGTGCCCGGCTTTGCCCTGTTGCTGCTGCTGGCCGCCACCGCGCTCAGCTTCAACGTGCGCCTGCTGATT
>DASVTG010000419.1:0-3044 GCA_036387695.1 Hymenobacter sp.
TACAGGCCTATAATTTTGCCAAACGCCTTAAGCGGTTGAAAGGCCTCACGCCGTACGAATTCATTTGCGCCGAATGGCGAAATAATCCTAGTATCTTTCAGCGAGACCCTACCCACCATCCTTCGGGACCATACAACTAGCCACTGCCTTCGCCGAAGGAATGGAGGAAAAGCCTTCTACAAACTGGGTCTGGATTCTCAAGAAAATACTTCCGCGTTTCGTCGTAAGTATTCATCACATCAGGTAACTCATTCAATGCCTCGTCATCCGGGAGCGGTTGGTATTGTTTTAGGAAAGCTACTGCTGTAACGAGGTCCGTGATTTAGGTGCTCTAACCCCCAAATTCCGCATAGCGCCGCTTGCGCCGCCACGTCCGCACGGCCCCGAACAGGCCCAGCAACGCCAGCGGAGCCCCAATGTTTAGCAGCTGCCAGCGGCGGCGCTCTTCGGCCAGCTTCACCTTGTCCAGCGGGCGAAGGGTGATTTGCTTGCCGCGCACGGCGATGAGGCCGGTTTCGTCGAGCAGGTAATCGGTGGCGTTTAGCACCAGCTCGCGGTTAGCAAACTCGGTGTTGGCCATGCGGTCGAAGCCCAGGCGGAAGGGGTTGCCGGTTTTGGGGTCGATTTCCGAGCGAATGAAGTCGCCATCGGCCATCACCAGGATTTTGCTGGGTTTGGCGTTGGGTGATTTCTCGGGTTGGAACTGCAGGGTGCCGGGCCGGGCGCGGTTGGCAAACAGCGAGGTAAACTGGCCCTCGAGCAGGTAACCCACCGGCTGAAACCCTTTCTGGTAGAGCTTGGGGTTGGGTTCCAGGCGGGCGTCGTTGAAGTTGATGGGCACCGGCGCCGGCAGCACGCGGGTGTAGCGTGAGGTGGTCAGCAGCGCCGTTTTGCGGATGCCGGTGGCTTTAACGGTGTCCAGATTGCCGGTGAATTTCAGGTACACCGCGTCGAGGTTGCGGGTGATGGGGTGGGCGCTGAACTTGTTGATGAGTGGGTAAAGCTGCCAAGGCATGGGCTCGATTTTGGGCTTGTTGCCTTCCATGCCGGTCACGAGCGGGATTTGGCCGCTGTTCAGGTCCAGCAGCAGGTTCTGGTTCAGGCGCAGGCCGTATTTGAAGAGCAGGTCGTCGAGGTTGAGGTTGTAGGGCGTCGCCAGGGCCACGCCGTTGCGGCTCACGCTGTCCAGGTCCACGCGCAAGGCATCGACGAAAAACAGCGCCCGGCCGCCCTGGGTGATGAACTGGTCGAGCTTGAACTTCTCCTCCTCGGTGTAGGGCGTTTTGGGCTGGGCCACCACCACGGCGTCGAGGGCGCTGAGGTCGCGCACTTTGCTCAGCGTGACCCGAAATACGTCGTACTGCTGCTGCCAGGTGCCGAGCATGTCGCCAGCCTGCACGTTGGTCAGTTCGCCGTGGCCTTCTATCACGCCGATGCGCTTGCGCAGGGCCGGCACCAGCGTGCGGATGGTGCTGGCCAACTCATACTCCAGCCCCTCAATGCTTTGGTTGAGGCGCACGTCGGCCGGCGCGGCCTGGTTACCACGCAGGAGCAACACGTTGCGGTCTTTGCCGCCCACGCTCACCACGGCATAAGGGAAAATTATTTTCTCCACGCGCTTGCCGTTCTCGGTGGCGCCGAGGTTGGTGGGTTTCAGGCCTTTTTTAAAGAGGGATTGATAGAACGCATCGCGGGCGGCGGGGGTGCTGGCCGCGCTGGGGTCGATGAAAATGTAGTTCAGGTTGGCGCCGCCGTACACTTGAAATTCGGTCAGCGTTTCGCGGACGCCCTGCTCCAGGCGCCGGAAGGCGGGCGGGAAATCGCCGGTGAGGTACACGGTGATGGTGACGGGCTGCTTGAGGTCGCGCAGCAGCGTCTTGGTGGCCGGCGACATGGTGTAGCGTTTCTCCTCCGTCAAATCGAGGCGGAAGAAAAAGCGCTGCGCAATGAAATTAAAGAGCAGCAGTCCTCCCAGCACGGCCGCGAAAGCCAGCAAGTCGCGCCGCTTGCGGGAAGGAGTTGCGGGAACGGCGGCCAGCGAATGAGTCAACGTATTTTCCATTACCAATTGCGGCTCCGTAAGGCCAGGCGCGTGGCTTGCACCGCCACCGCCACCACGCTGAAAAAATAAACCAGGTCCCGCGAGTCAACCAGGCCCTTGCTCAGGTCGCGGTAATGGGCCGCAATGCCCAACTGGCTCACGTAATAAGCCAAGCTGCCTTCCAGCACCGAGGCCAGGGAATCGAAGCCCGAATAGATGAGGAAGCACCCCACCACGGCCACCAGAAACGCAATGATTTGGTCGCGCGTGAGGGCCGAGGCCAGGATGCCGACGGCCGCAAAAACCGCCGCCAGCAGCGCCAGACCCAGATACGAACCGACGGTAGCGGCCGAATCGATGTTGCCTTCCGGGCTGCCCAGCTTGTAGACCGAGAAATAGTAGAGCAGGGTCGGAATCAGGGCCAGCAAAGCCAAGAGGAAACACGCCAAATACTTGCCGCCAATGATTTGCCCATCGGTGAGCGGCCGGGTCAGGAGCAGTTCAATGGTGCCGGCCTTTTTCTCCTCGGCAAATGTGCGCATGGTGATGGCCGGAATAAGAAACAAGAATATCCAGGGCGCCAGGTTGAACAGCGTCTGCAGGTCGGCGTAGCCGTAATCCAGCACGCTGCTGTCCGGGAAAACCCAGACGAACAGGCCGGTGGCAATCAGAAAAACCCCCAGCACCACGTAGGCGACGGGGGAGTTTAGGAAGGCGTTAAATTCTTTTTGAAGGATGATTAGCATCAGATGGTCTGTAGATTAATCAGCTTGCTCTATAATCTCCTCTTTTAAAAAGGTGATATAATCTCGCTGACTCAATTGTTGCTTTAAGTATTTGTGAATCGAACGTTTGTCTTTGTCTCTGCCAGTATCACTGTCTGCGTAGATAATAACAGGAAATTCACTCTCGTCAATTTCTAACCAAGCTTTGGTGGACTCGCTATAATTATTCTGAATGTAAATGCGAGTGCCAAAAAAGACGCCGACAATGCAATTCGGAT
>DASVTG010000420.1:0-3481 GCA_036387695.1 Hymenobacter sp.
GCCGGCCAGCAGCGCCCACGGCTCCCGAAACAGCGCCGCCACCTCGCCCAGCGACCCGAAGCCACCGCCCGGCGCGGGATGCGCAACGGTTTGGTAGCCAATGAGCACCACGTAGGTGGCGGCCAGCAGCAAGGGCAGGGCACCGCTCAGCACCACAGCCCGGGTGAGGCGCCGGCGCGGGGCCAGCACCAGCAGCGCCCAGCCCAGCGTGGCCAGTGGGTTGGCCAGGGAAAAAAGAGCGTCGGGAGTAAGCATGTGCCGTTGATGAACTGAAATATTTAGGCCTAATTTACGTTTCCGGGTCCCTGGTTTGCTACCTCAATCGGGGCGAAGGGTCGGCTGGCCGGGGCGAAGCAGCGAGGGCGCGGGGCGAAGCAACCCTCTGCGTGGCGGCGGGCTCTTCCTTTTTACCGGCCGCGGCGCCGACGTGAAGAACTACCTGGCCCAGTCGCTGCGGAAGTTTGAGTACGGCCCGCGCCCCAGTGACCCCGACGCCGTGGGGGCGGCCCTCACCGCGGCCTTGGGCCAATAACCTGGCCCCCGCTGCCGGGGTTATGCACGGGCGGCCGGCAACACCCGCCGCCCGTTTGTACGTATTCTGCCCACCATGGCCTCCATCGTCCCGATACTGGGGGGGCTGCTGCTGGCCCAAACCGGCCTGGCGGCCCCCCCGCGCCTTCCCACTCCCGCCGACACGGTGGTGGGCCGCCGGGCCGTGCCGCGCATCGAACACCGCCGCGTGGTGGTGCAGTACGACTCGCGCTACGCCATCCTCAACTACCACTTCACCACCATCAACGGCCTGAAGCTGGGGGTGGAGTTTAAAAACCGCCTGCGCACCGGCGCGGCCCTGTACTTCCTCAGCACCGGCGTGCCCACCCGCCAGGCCCGGCCCGAAAACGCCGCCCCCAACGCGGTGGCCGAGCTGCGCTTCCGCTACCTGGCCGGCTACGTGGAGTACGTGCTGCTCGAAACGCCGCGCTGGGAGCTGAGCAGCAACATGCAGCTCGGCTTGGGGTCGGTGTACGTGCTCTACCGCAATCCCGAGGGCACTTCCCTCAAAACCCCCCGGCAGTTTATGGGCGTGGTCGAGCCCTCGGTGGCCGCGCAGCTGCGGGTGTTTCGGTGGGCGGGCTTTGGGGCGGGGGCGGGCTGGCGGCAGCCGGTGCTGGTGGCCGCGCCCATTCAACGCGAGCTCAACGGCCCCATGTTCTACCTGCGGGCCAAGCTCTTCCTGGGCGATTTTATCAAAGTGGTGCGGCAAAAGCAGCCTCTGTTCACCCAGGATGGCCTGCGCAAAGACGACTAAGCAGCGCAGCCCTTCGCTTCGTTGCGCCACCTGGCGGCGCACCCCGAAATTTCCTTTCGGTCTGGTAGAACGACAGCCAAACGCGGGTTATGGCTGTTCTGGCGGGCCGAAATGAAATTTCGGGGTACACGTTCTGCCGCTACCTGCGCTGCCTGCGCTACTGGCCAGATGCCAGCGCGGCTGGCTTACCGAAGGGCATCCGCTAGGCCGCGCAAG
The DNA here is from genome assembly GCA_036387695.1 of Hymenobacter sp. GTDB lineage: Bacteria > Bacteroidota > Bacteroidia > Cytophagales > Hymenobacteraceae > Hymenobacter. The sequence goes on from DASVTG010000420.1 coordinate 1,526, forward strand.
GTGGCGGTGCGGTCCAGCTTGCCGTTGGCCGTGGCCACAAACTGGGGCACGTAGCGGAGTTGTTTGGGCTGCTCGTAGCGCCCCAGCCGCTCGGCGAGTACGGCTTGCAGCTGCTTTTCCAGCTCCTCAGAAAGGGGCGAGCCTTCGATGAAAGCCGTCACGGCCTGGCCCAGCCGCTCGTCGGGCTGGCCGGCCACGAAGCAGCGGCGCGACTCGCCTATTTCGGCCAGCGCCACGTCGAGCACCAGCTCCACTTTCTCGGCCGGCACCTTCACGCCGCCGGAATTTATCACGAAATCGGCCCGGCCCAACCACTCGAAGGTGTGGGCGTCGAGCAGGTTCACCTGGTCGTTGGTGACAACGAGCTGGTCGTCGGTGACGTCGCCGCGCAGGGTGAGGCAGCCGCGCTCGTCTTGCCCGGCCGCAATGCCGCCGAGCACCCGGTAGGCGGTGGTGGCCTCGGGGCCGTTGAGGCGGCGCAGGGCCACGTGCGAGCAGGTTTCGGTCATGCCATAGGTGTGGTATATCGGCGCGCGCAGCCCTTGGATGGCGGTGGTCAGCGCGGCGTCCACGGTGGCGCCGCCCACCAGGACGGCCTTCATGGCGTTGAGGCGCGGGGTTTGGTTAGCCGTCAGCAGGGCCCGCAACTGCAAGGGCACGAAGGCCGCGAAATCGAACCCGGCCTCGGCGGGCACCAGGTCCAGCGGGTTGCCCTGCGGCTCCACCACGGTGAGGTGCAGGTTGCGCTCCAGCCCGCGCACCAGCATCATCATGCCGCCGATGTACTCGCAGTTCAGGCACACCAGCGCCCGGTCGCCGGGCCCCAGGTCGAAAAAGTCGGCCGTGCGGGCGGCCGAAGCTTCCAGCTGCCGCCGCCGCAGCGTGATGGGCTGCGGCGGGCCGGTGCTGCCGGACGTGGTGAGCCCAAACTCCTGGGTGCCGTTCAGCCACTGCCGCACAAAGTCGAGCACCTTGGCCTCGTAGCCGTTCACGGGCACGTCCAGCTGGGCCGGATATTCGCGGATGGCGGCGTAGGTGAACTCGCGGCCGTTGAGCAGGAGGGAGGTGGGCAGGGCGGTGGTCATGCCGCAAAACTACTTGCGCAAGGGCAGGCTCTGCCGCTCTGGCCCGCAATTGACCGAATCTTGCACGGTCCGCTACAGCGCTTAGCGCGGTTTCCCTATCAATGTACGTAATGGGGCTCGAGGGGCCGGGGGTGAGGCCCCGCCGAACACGCCGTGTACACGGTTTGTGAAACCGTTGTAGCTTTTCCCTTGCCGGCTTGCGGCCGAATGAATCGGTCAGCTATTTTTTAGCCGCCGCGCGGTGAAGCCGCGCCCTAGCTCAGCAGCCATTGCTGGTAGCTTCGGGCGGAAGGCGTCAGCCGCCAACTGAGCGCCACCAGCACGCCCGCGCAGGCCAGCAGGTCGAAGGCTTTGTGCGTGACGACGTAGGAAGCCAGCAGCGGCAGCCCGGCCAATATCAGCAAGCTGTTGCGCAGAAACATCCGGCCGAGAAAGATGCGCAGGTTTTCTTCGGCGGGGCGCCGGATGTTGGGCCGCAGGCGCCGGTATACCAGGTACAACACCACGCCCAGCAGCGGCACCGCCGCCCCCAGCAGCAGCAGCACGGGCCAGGTGGCCAGGCGCGGCTCGAGGGTGGCACCCACCGCCGTGCGCCGCCCGGCGGCCAGCACCGCCGCCCCCATGAGCAGGCCCTGAACCACGTAGTGCAGCCAGTGAATCCAGCGAATTCGGCGGATGGCCCGGTGAAACTCAGCGTCCGTCATGGCAATGGGTAGACCTCAGAAAATTAGAATGGCGGTGAAGGGCGTAGCAGCGGCTAATGTAGGGGGTAGCTGCGCCACTGCCCGGAAGCCGCCGGCCAGTGGCGCAGCTACTGCAAGGCGCCGCACGTCAGCCCATTATTACGGTTTTCGCACAAGTATTACCTAAC
>DASVTG010000421.1:0-8504 GCA_036387695.1 Hymenobacter sp.
AAAGAAACCGGCACCCACGAGGAGCTACTGCGCATCGAGGGCGGCTACTACGCCCAGCTCTACCGCATGCAGTACGTCGTTGCCAATGAGCAATTGACGGTGAGCAATGAGCAATTACCCGCCGCTAGCGAAGGAAATCCAGAATCCTTGTAAGGAAGACCCGCAATTGCTCACTGCTCATTGTTAATTGCTCATTACCATATGCGTTACCTGTTCCTGGCCATCATTCTGCTCACCCTCGCTGCCGCCGGCACCTACGCGTACCTTGGTGGCACGCGCGACCCCAAAGTTGCCCTTGAAACCACCACCGCCCCGCTCTACCTGGCCGGCCAGCCCTACCACGGCTCCGTGCGGGGCGACGACTTTGGCCAGCTTTTCCGCAAGGCCAAGGACGCCCAGGCCCGCCTCCGCGGCGACCTTGCCAACCTTTACCTCAACGACCCCGAGACGGCCCACGACACCATCACGGCCTTCATCGGCCTGACCGTGCCCGACACCACGCAGGCGCTGCCGGCGGGTTTTCGCTACCGTTTGGTGCCGGCAGGCCAGCGCGTGATGGCCGCGCGCCTCACCGGCGTCAGCTACCTGCTGGCCCCCAACAAGCTCTACCCCGCCGCCCTGGACGCCGTGAAGCAGCAGAAGCTCATCCAACGCGGCGACTTTTACCTGGAGCGCTTTGGCGCAAATGAAGTTTCAGAGGTCTTGGTTGGCGTGAAATAGGGTGCTTCCCCGTTGATTCTTTGCGCTGGTTGCGGCCCGTGCAATTCCATAAAAAAACCCTGGCGTGCAGTGCGCGCCAGGGTTTTGCATTTACTCCGCTTTTATTAGCGGCCAAAGAAGTACGTGCCACCAAACTGCAACTGGTCGAAGCCAAAACTGGCTCCGAAAGTATTGGTGCTTGCAGTATTGGAGTTGCCGTCGAGGTCAAGGTTAAATCGGTCGTAGCCCAGATTACCGATGGAAGCGCTGATGCCAAACTTGGGAATGGGGAAAAAGATGACACCCGGCGTGAGGTCAGCATAAAAGCCAGTGGCCTTGGTTTCAGCCGAATTGTTGGTGCCGGGAACGACGCTGTTTTGGTATCCGGCACCAAGAGTGCCAAGGACGCCGAACTGCTCGCTCAGCATTTTGTAATACTGCACGTAGGGCCCCACCCGTAAGTTGGTCCGGGCATCGGGGCTATCGGGGTCGGGCTGGCCGGGCGAGCCGTTGGACTGAGTTATGCGTTCGGCCAAGTAGCTTAAGTTTAAGCCAACCGCTAGGTTGTCGGCAATGAAATAACCCGCAGCTGGCGCAAACTGAAACCGGCTGGTGGTGAATTCAATGGTATATGGATTGCGGCCCGTATTGATTTCTGTCTCACTGGAACTCCGCGAATACCCGATGCTGCCACCGAGGGAAACGGTGCCGGCCGCGATGCTTTGCGCCCGAGCTGCCCCCGTGCTTGCTGCCAATAAGGCGAGCAGTAAAACCTTTTTCATGTGAAAAGCTGGTAGAAATAGTGAGCGGCAAAGGTAGCCGTCTAGTTCAAAGCTCAACTGTAGCCAGAAGCAAAAACCGATGAAACAAAAAGCCCTTCTCGTTTCGGAGAAGGGCTTTCTAATCAGACAGAGTCGGGGTGGCAGGATTCGAACCTACGGCCTCGTCGTCCCGAACGACGCGCGCTACCGGGCTGCGCTACACCCCGAAATCAGGCCGATGGGGCGGCCTGTTTCTTCTTCCAATTTGCGGCCGAAAAAAGCCTCCGAACCCGGAAGTTCGGAGGCTTTACAGAGCGGCTGCTCTTCCGTCGGAGTGGCAGGATTCGAACCTACGACCTCCAGCACCCCATGCTGGCGCGATACCAGGCTACGCTACACCCCGATTGGTAATTGGAGTGACAAAGGTAAGCTCTTTTTCGGATTTGGTGCAAGTCAGGGCCGAATAAAGTTTTATTCCAGCCCCCAGGCCCCCTTATGCGGCGCCAGCCTCGGCAATAACGGCCCCAGAATTGCTTAGCTTTACGGTAGCAATCCTACCCGGGCCCCGGCCTCGTATTTTTACTTATGAAACAGCTATTACTATTGGTTTTGGTGGCCGCCTTAGCACCCGCCGCTGCTCATGCTCAAGCTCCTGCTGCCGCTACCCCTGCTGCAACTGCTCCCGCCTCGCCCGCCAAAGAAGAAGCCATACTGCCCAACGGGGTGGTGGCGGCTCCGCAGCCAGCGGCCGCTCCTGCTGCAGCCGGTGCCACCACGTCCCTGATTGCGCCCGCGCCCGAAACCCCGGCGGCCAACCCCAACGCCATCAAGGTGAAAGCGGAAGTAAACGCCGCCACCGGTCGCCTCACGGTGAAAACCGACAACCCCGGGCCCACCCGCGTGGAGCTGACCGATGTGGGCGGGCGCCCCGTGCTCACCCACACCATGATGAACGGCCAGACCCCGGCGCTGCTCAACGTGAGCCAGTTGCCGGCCGGGTCATACATCGTGCGCTGCACGGCTTACGAGAAAACCGGCATGCGCCGGGTTCGCATCGGCCAATAACCGACGCCTTGCTTAGGCAGTAAAGGGCTCCAGCAAATCCCATCGATTGCCGTAGAGGTCTTCGAATACGGCCACGTGGCCGTATGGCTCGCGGCGGGGCTCTTCCTGGAACCGCAGGCCACGAGCCAGCAGCACCGGATGGTCCCGCCTAAAGTCGTCGGTGTGCAGGAACAGCCACACGCGCCCACCACCCTGGCGGCCCACTGCCTGCTTTTCTTCTTCCGTTTTGGCTTCGGCCAGCAGCAGGCCGCACCCCTCTGGGCCGGGCGGGGCCACCACTACCCAGCGCTTGCCGCCGCCCATGTCCTGGTTGGCGGCGAGGCTGAAGCCCAGCACATTGGTATAGAAGGCAATGGCTTCGTCGTAGCTCCGAACGAGTACGGTGACGTGGGCTAGGCGCTGGTGCATGAGAGTGGCCTGGACTCTGTGAGTCCGGGCATGAATGGCTGTTCAAAAGATTTGCCCGCCTGGGCGCGGACTCGCAGAGTCCACGCTACCCCTACGCTTCTTCGGTTTGCAATTGCCGCTCATAGAGCGCCCGGTACAACCCGTCGGCATCGCCCATTAAGGCATCGTGGGTGCCGTGCTGCACAATCACGCCGTCGTCGAGCACCAGAATTTCATTGGCCAGCTTCACCGAGCTCACGCGGTGCGAGATGATGAGGCTGGTGCGCTGGGCCATGATGCGCTGCAAGCTGCCGAGGATGGCGTTTTCGGTCTTGGTGTCCACGGCCGAGAGCGAGTCATCCAGAATCAGGATTTTAGGCTCCTTTACCAAGGCCCGGGCCATGCTCACGCGCTGCTTCTGGCCGCCGGAAAGCGTGATGCCGCGCTCCCCCACTTTGGTGTCGAAGCCTTCGGGGAAAGCCAGAATGTTCTCGTACACGTCGGCGTCTTTGGCTGCTTGCAGCATCCGGGCCTCGTCGGGTTGGTCGAGGCCGAAGTTGATGTTGTTGCGAATGGAGTCGGAGAACAGAAACACGTCCTGCGGCACGTACCCAATCTGGCCCCGCAAGGCTTGCAAGGAATAATTCCGCACATCCACGTCATCAATCTTGATGGCGCCGGCCGTGGTGTCGTACAGCCGGCAGAGCAGGGCCGCGATGGTGCTTTTGCCCGAGCCAGTGTTGCCAATCACGGCCAGCGTCTGCCCTGGGCGCACCCGGAAGCTCACGTCGCGCAAGGCCTGAATGCCGGTATCGGGGTAGGTAAAGGAAACGTGGTCGAATACGATGTCGCCCACTAATTCACGCTGCACGTTCTGCTGCGAAACAATGTCGGTTTTCTGGTCCAGAAATTCGTTGATGCGCGCCTGAGAAGCTTCGGCGCGCTGCACCAACGACGACGTCCAGCCCAGCGCCGTGACCGGCCAGGTGAGCAGGTTCACGTAAATCAGGAATTCGGCAATGGTGCCGGTGGTGATGGTGCCCCGAATCACCTCCTGGCCACCCACCCACACGGTGATGAGCGTGCTGAGGCCAATGAGGAACAGAATGAGCGGGAAAAACAGTGAATTGACAAAGTTGAGGCTCAGCGACTTCTCTTTGTAATCGTTGCTGGCTTTGGAAAATTGCTCGTGTGAATCGGCCTCTCGCACAAAGGACTTCAGCACCCGGATTCCCGAGAAGGCCTCCTGTACGAAGGTGGTCATGCCGGACAGCGCCTTTTGAATCTCGTCGGATTTGCGCTCAATTAAGTTATTGACGTAGAAGATGCTGACCGACAGAATGGGCAGCGGCAGCAGCGTGTAGAGCGTCAGCTTCACGTTCACCATGAGCATGAGCGGCACGATGAGCAGGAACAGCAACACCAGCTGCAAGAAGTACATGATGGCCGGCCCGAGGTACATGCGCACCCGGCTCACGTCTTCCGAAATGCGCGACATCAAGTCGCCAGTGCTGTGGCGACGGTAGAAGCTGAGCGGCAGGGATTGATAGTGCAGGTAAATCTGGTTTTTCTGGTCGTTTTCAATGTGCCGCGACATGACGATGAGCGTCTGGCGCATGAAGAACAGGAAGATGCCGCGCAGCAGGGCCAGCCCGATGATGAGCATGCCGTAGAACAGCACGTTACGGCCAAACAACTGGTACACGCCGCTCTGGGCCTGGGTGCCGGCGTAGAGGTTGTAGAGGTCGATGCCTTCGTTTACCAAATCGAAGGCGTAGCGCACGAGCTGGGCTGGAAAAATGGCCAGCAAGGTGCTCAGCGCCACGAATAGCACGCCGGCTAAAAAATGCCACTTGTAGCGAAAGATGAACGGGTTAACGGCGTTGAGGGCGCGCACGGGCTGGGTGGGAAAGGGGCCGGTATGGGAAACTTGGGGTACTTTTGCGGCCTGAAAGACGATGTCTCTATTCAAAAAGCCCGTCCTGCGGAGCTTTTCGAGCCATCTCATCCGTGCAATTGAATCCATTCAAAAAAGAATGGTTTTGCAGGAGAGATGCTTCGGCGAGCCCGGCATGACGTTCCGGCTTTTCCGTATAGGCATAAGAACCCAACAAAGTTACGCCGCACAGTTCCCAACCCATCCTTTTCCAAATTCCCACCAACCCATTCACTCATCCCCATGATTGAAGCCCAAACCCTGGCCCCCGAGGCCATCTTCGGCCAGATTGCCGAGCACCAGCACGAACAGGTCGTGTTTTGCCACGACCACGAGACGGGCCTGAAGGCCATTATCGGCATCCACAATACCGTGCTCGGGCCTGCGCTCGGCGGCACCCGCATGTGGCACTACGCCAGCGACTTGGAAGCCCTGAATGACGTGCTACGCCTCTCGCGCGGCATGACCTACAAGGCCGCCATTTCGGGCCTGAACCTGGGCGGTGGCAAAGCCGTCATCATCGGCGATGCCAAGACCTTGAAGACCGAAGCGCTGCTGCGCAAGTTTGGCCGCTTCGTGAAAAACCTCAACGGCAAGTACATCACCGCCGAGGACGTGAACATGACCACCAAGGACATGGAGTACATCCGCATGGAAACCAGCCACGTAGCCGGCCTGCCCGAGAGCATGGGCGGCTCCGGCGACCCTTCGCCGGTGACGGCCTACGGCACTTACATGGGCATGAAAGCCGCCGCCAAAAAAGCTTTCGGCTCGGAGAGCCTGACCGGCAAGCGCATTGGCGTGCAGGGCGTGGGCCACGTGGGCACCTACCTGCTCGAGCATTTACAGAAAGAAGGCGCCAAGCTTATCGTGACGGACTACTACCCCGACCGCGCTTTGGATGCGGCCAACCGCTTCGGCGCCACCGCCGTGGGCTTGGAAGACATCTACGACCAGGAGATGGACATCTATTCGCCTTGCGCCCTGGGTGCCACGCTGAATGACGACACCATTCCGCGCCTGAAGTGCCAGGTGGTGGCCGGCTGCGCCAACAACCAGCTCAAGAACGAGAACCAGCACGGGCCGGAGCTCGTGAGCCGCGGCATCGTGTACGCCCCCGACTTCCTCATCAACGCCGGCGGCCTCATCAACGTGTACTCTGAAGTGGTGGGCACCAGCCGCCAAGGTGCCCTCACCCAAACCGAAAAAATTTACGATTTCACCCTCCAGGTTTTGGCCAAAGCCGAAGAAGAAGGCACGCACCCGCAGGCCGCCGCCATTCGGCAGGCCAAGGAGCGCATCGCCAGCGTGGGCAAGGTGAAGTCCACTTATTAATCCAAGCTGTTAGCCGTTAGCTATTAGCTGTTAGCTTTTTTCAATAAGGCAGCAGAACGTAGCTAACGGCTAACGGCTATAAGCTAACAGCTCAAAAACATGCTCAACCGCCGCCTCCTTCGTATTAAAGTCATGCAGTCGCTCTACTCCTACCACCAAGCGGTGGGAGCGGATTTGTTGCTGGCCCAGGACCGTATTGCGGCTGCTTTCGAGCCTGACCTGACGGCCAAAGAAGCCCCCGACCGCCGCCAGCTGGAAGGCCAGCGCAAAATGGGCGAAGCCCAACTGCGCGATTGGTACCGCACCGGCGTTGCGCCCGAAAAGACGGACGACAAAGCCGTGGACAAAGCCGTGGCCGACGCCATCAACTCTTTCCAGAACCAAGTGAAGAAGGACGGGGAGTTTTATGGCGGCCAACTGCTGGCGGGTGCCGAAAGCATTCACGACCAGTACCTGCACTTGCTCAACCTGCCCGCGGCCTTGCTGGGCGTGATAGAGGAAGAGCAGAGCCGGGAGGAACGCCGCCGCCTGGGCCCCCGCGAGGATGCCCTTGATGCCACGCGCTTGCACCAGAACAAAGCCATTGCCAAGCTGATGGCCAATGAGCAGCTCCTGGACCAGACCATCCGGCGCAAGCTGGCCTGGGAAGGCAAGGAGGAAACCGAAGCCCTGCGCGCGGCCTGGGAGGAAATGAAGGCCGATGAAACCGTACGCGCCTATCTGGTGGGCAAGGATATCAGCGAGGCCGCCATGGACTACGACACGGACCTGGAAATCCTACGTCACATCTACAAGGACTTCGTGTTCAAAGGCGAAGCCCTGCCACGCCAGTTGGAGGCCGATGACTTGAACTGGGAGGAAAACCGGCCCATCGTGCGCAACCTCGTGCTCAAGACGCTGAAAATGCTGCCCTACGGCGCCGACGAGAAGCAGGAGCTGATGAACCTCTCCGCCAACTGGGCCGACGACCGCGAGTTTGCCGAAACCCTCTACAAGCAGACGCTCATCGAGGACGACAAGATGGAGAAGCTCATCGCCGGCTCGGTGCAGAACTGGGACGTGGAGCGCGTGGCGTTGCTCGACAAAATCATCCTGAAAATGGCCCTCACCGAGATGCAGCTTTTCCGCGGCATCCCAGTGAAAGTCACCATCAACGAATACATTGAAATCAGCAAGCTCTACAGCACGCCCAAGAGCAAGCAGTTTGTGAACGGCGTGCTGGACAAGCTGGCGCAGGATTTGGCGGCCAGTGGCGACATTCGCAAGTCGGGCCGCGGCCTGCTGGACAACCAGTAGCCGCCGGACCAACGGGCGCGGTGCTCAGCCGCGGGCGGTGGTGGCACAACCGGTCTGCTGGACCACCTTTGTATCTACTGCCGCGATTCCCCGTACTCAAGCACGAATCTTTTCCCACCTTTCTTTCTCAATTCGACCCCCATGGCCAGCAAAACCACCACCGGCATCCTGTGCTTCGCAGGCGGCGCCCTCACCGGCGCGGCCCTTGGCTTGCTTTATGCTCCCGAAACCGGCACCGAAACCCGCTCTTGGCTGAGCTACCAGCTGGAGAAGTACCGCTCCGTCTTGGCCGACCTCACCGACAGCCTCGTGACCAGCCGCGAAGGTGCGGGCCAGTCTTCAGCCAAAAGCGAAGGCCAGCGCGTAATTTCTGACGCCAAATCCAAAGCCGAACAGCTGCTTGGCGACGTTGACCAGCTCATCAACCAAATCAATTCCCGCAAGGGCATTTAATTCAATGGGTGAATGGGAGGATGAGTGAATGGGTGAATGTCTGGCCGTACACTTGGCGCGCATCTGCTTCGTTCACTCATCCACCCATTCACCCATTCACCCATTCACCCATTGAAAAAATGCACGTAGTAACCCTTATTCCCGGCGACGGCATAGGCCCCGAAATCACCAAAGCCGTTATCGACATTTTTACCGCAGCGCAGGTGCCCGTGCAGTGGGAAGAGCAGAACGCCGGCCAAACCACGTTCGACCAGTCGGGCGAATTGATTCCGGCCTCGTTGCTCAAGTCGCTGGAAAAGAATAAGGTGGCATTGAAAGGTCCTATCACCACGCCGGTGGGCAAGGGCTTCCGCAGCATCAACATCACGCTGCGCCAGAAGTACGACCTGTACCAAAACGTGCGGCCCAGCAAAACCACGCCAGGCATTCAGAGCCGCTACGAAGGCATCGACTTGGTGCTGTTTCGCGAAAACACCGAAGGCTTGTACTCGGGCCTGGAAGTGTACGACGAGCGTTTGGGTATTGCCGACTCCTTCAACCGCATTACGGTGGCGGGCTCGCGCAAAATCTGC
>DASVTG010000422.1:0-4685 GCA_036387695.1 Hymenobacter sp.
TCACTCACCCGGATTTGCACGTGCCCGTTCACCCGCTCGGTCGTCACGCCCACGGTGGGCTGGTAGCCGGGCTCGCCCGCTTGCTGGCGCTGGCGCACGGCGTAGAACGCGTTGCTGAACAGGTTGAGCAGCACCCGGCCCCGGTCGGCGCCCACGGCCTCGACCGGGGCCAGCTCCGGCGCGAAGTCCGTGCGCAGCGCGGCGTTGAAGCTCTTGTCGTTGGCGCGCAGGCCCTGGTAAGCCAGGCGCAGGTACTCGTCGGCCAAGCGGTTGAGGTCGGTGGGCTGGCGCTCGCCGGTGCTCGTGCGCGAGTGCTCCAGCATGCCCTTGACAATGGCGGCGGCACGCCGGCCGTGGTGGGTGATTTTGCCCAGGTTCTGCTTGAGGTCGCCCAGCAGCTCGGCTTCCAGGGCCGCGTCGCGGGCCGGGCGCTGCTGTTCGTCTTCCAGTTCCTCCACCAACTCGCTGCTGACTTCGGAGAAGTTGTTGACGAAATTGAGCGGGTTCTGAATCTCGTGGGCGATGCCGGCCGTGAGCTCGCCCAAGCTGGCCATCTTCTCTTTCTGAATCAGCTGCGCTTGGGTGGCTCGCAACTCGGTCAGGGCGTGAGTCGTCTGGTCGCGCTGGGCCTGAATCTCGGCTTTCTGCTGGCTGAGCAGGGCATTGGCGCGCTGCTGCTGGCGGTTGCCGCGCCAGAGCACGGCGCCCAGCAGCAGCAGCAGGGCCACCCCGCCCAGCACGGCCCACAGCACGCGGCGCTGGCGCCGGGCCTGGGCGGCATCCTGCTGCTGGCGGGCCCGGAACGCGGCAATGCGCGCCTGCTGGGCCTTATCGGCCCGCTCAAACTCGTACTGGGCCACCTGAAACGCCCCCTGCCTGGCCGCGAGCGAATCAGAGAGCGCCAGCGCGGCCCGGGCGTAGCGGCTGGCCGGCGCCGCCTGTCCCCGCTGGGCATAAAAGTCGGCCAGCCCGTGCAGGTAGGCCAGCTGCAGGGGCATCTGCTTCTGCTCGCGGGCCTTGCGGTAGGCGGTGAGCCACTCGGTTTCGGCGCGGCCCGCCTCGCCCCGGGCGGCGTGGTAGCGCGCCCAGGTGGCGTCCAGCTCGAAGAAGCCTTGAGCGCTGGAAAGCTCCTGCGTGAGCGAATCGCCGAGGTGCTGCGCCCGCACCAGCAGTGGCCCGGCCTCGGCCGGGCGGCCCTGGTCGAGCAGCAGCGCACTGGTGAGCACCAGCCCTAAGGCGCGGTCCACTGGCAAATAGATGGCGCCAATGCGGGTCGTATCGGTGGGGTCGCCCGCCTGCGACAGGGCGGCGTAGCGCAGGGCGGCGGGGTAGTCGTGCAGCTGGCGGTAGGCCACGGCCAGGCCGCGGTAGGTGAAACCCTTCTGCTTGGTGCTAAACTTCGGGGGCAGGGTGGCGCCCACGGCCAGGGACTGGCGCAGGTAGGCCAGCGCCTTGGCCGGGTTGCCCCAGTCGGCGTAGATGCTTCCCACCACTTTCAGCTCATTCACCTGAAAATACCGGTTGAGGGTGCTGGCCAGGTCGGCAGCGCGCAGGTAGCTGCTGATGCCCTGGTTGTAATCGCCCCGCTCCGCATAGTACCGCCCCAGTCCGTGGTAGCAACGCATCATGCTGGCCCGGTCCCCGCGCCGGCGGTAGCGGGCCAGTCGGGTTTGGTAAAAGGCATATACCGAATCCGAGGGCTGAAGCTGAGCAATTTTTCTACCTAGCGGGGCTATCAAATTGGGCACGGGCCGTCCCAACCGGTCATACGCCTCCAAGGCCGCCCGCATCGAGTCGAGCAATTGCCTCTCCGGCGCTTTGGCGAGCAACAGTTTTTGGCACGAATTATCCAGCCGGCGCGCACGGGCATCGGGCTGCCGCAGCCGCTGGGCGAGCTGCGCTAACTCGGCTAAACAAGCATTGTAATCCGCCTGCGAGCGGTGCCCCCTGACGTCTTCCAGGTGCCGAAGGGTGCGCAGGCGGGCCGTGTCGGTGTGCTGGGTGTCCAACAGTTGGCGCAGGGAGTCGCCATCGGCCTCCCAGTAGCGGAGGCGAGAAGGGGTTTGGGCCAGCAGCGGGCCCGGCTGCAGGAATAGGAGCAGCAAACCCAGCAGCAAACCGGACCGTTTCAGCAATGTAGAGGTCGACATAAATACGGGAGAATTAGTTGGGCAAGGAAATGGTGAAGGTGCTGCCTTGTCCTTCGCGGCTTTCGGCGGTGAGGCTGCCGCCGTGGCCCTGGGCGATGATGTCGTGGCTCAGCGAAAGGCCCAGGCCCGTGCCCTCGCCCGTGGGCTTGGTCGTGAAAAAGGGCTGGAAAATCTTGGCCTGCACGGCTCCGCTCATGCCAGTGCCGTTATCCATCACTTGTATTTGCACCTGCTGGTTCAAGACCAGCGTGCGCACGCCGACCTGAGGCTGGTAGCCGGGTTCGCTGCTGAGCTGGCGCTGGCGCACGGCATAAAAGGCGTTGGTGAATAGGTTGAGCAAGACCCGGCCCACATCAGCGCCCACCATTGCTACTGGCGGCAAGCCGGCGAAGAGGTCGGTGGTCAGTTGCGCGTTGAAGCTTTTATCCTTTGCGCGCAGGCCCTGGTAGGCCAGGCGCAGGTACTCGTCGCAAAGGCGGTTGAGGTCGGTAAGTTCTCGCTCGCCCGCGCTGGTGCGCGAGTGTTCCAGCATGCCCTTCACAATGCCGGCGGCCCGCCGCCCGTGGTGGCCGATTTTGCCCAGGTTCTGCGTGAGGTCCTCTAGGAGTTCTTCTTCCAAGCCGGCATCCGCCGCCGGGCCTTTGGCCCGCTCCTCGCGCAGTTCGGCCACCAACTCGGCCGAGACTTCCGAGAAGTTGTTGACGAAGTTGAGCGGGTTCTGAATTTCGTGGGCAATACCGGCCGTCAGCTCGCCCAGGCTGGCCATCTTCTCCTTCTGAATCAACTGCGCCTGGGTGGCGCGCAAGTCGGTCAGGGAGCGTTGCAGCTCACCCGTGCGTTGCGTCACCTGCTGTTCCAGGGTTTCGTTCTGCTGGGCCAGCAGGGCTTGCTTTTCCTGCTCCTGGGCCAGGGTTTGGGCCGAAAGCTGCTCCACTTCCCCTAGCTTCACTTGCAGCAGCTGGCTGTCGAGGGCAAACTCGCGGGCCAGATACAGCGAGATGCCCAGCGCCGGGGACAGTTGCAACAGCAGGCTCACCGCCCAGTTCCCATCTGATAACGCTTGCAGGGGATTCGACACCTTCAACAGCGCACAGACCAACGCGACCAGGATGAGCACCACGACGACCAGAAGTAAAATGCCAAACCCGGCCCCGACAATCCAGGCGCCGCGTTTGCGCTGGCGCAGGGCGCGCACGGTTAGGCGCACCAACTCCGCATTGGTTGCTAAAACCAGGAGCGCCCCAGCGTTGCCCAAATACGCCACCCCGCCCAAGCCCAGCGCCACCATCACCCAAAAGCCTCCCCACAAGCCCTTGTAGACCCAGCCGGTCCGGAAGCCGAAAAGAACGTAGAGCGCCCGCACGGCCCATAGGTAAGCCATCCCGAACACAAGCTTTAGAATAAACTGCAGGGGCAGCAGCACCTCCAGGGGCGGGAAGGCCAGCCCCCATTGCAGAATGAACGCCGCGCCATCCAAGGCCATCACCAGGGCGAAGAAGGCGAAGTAGAGGTTGGCCCGCTGGGCCGGGTAATACCGAAAAAAAGCCAGGTGCAGCAGGGTGAGCAGCCCGAATATGGCGGCGGCGGCGCAGCGCACCATCGTGTCCACCACATCCGCGGCCGTCTGCTGCCGGTCCTGGGCCTCATCGCGCAGGCGCACTTGCAGCAGGGGCCGGACAGTGTTGCCGGCACTTAGCCGCAGTAGCGGCGACTGCCAGGGCGCGAAGCGGATGGCCAGCACCTGCTTGGCCGGGCCACTGCTGGGCACCTCAATGGGCGGAAGCTGGTCAGGTGCGGGCACCCGGGTGGGGTTGGGCCGCACCGTGCCCAAGCGTTGCACCAGCCGCCCATTGAGGTACACTTCCCAGGCCCCGTACCCCAGCACATGGAGCCGCAAGGCCCGCAGCCGCAGGCTGTCGGCGGGGCGAAAGCGCAGCCGCAGCCAGCCGATGCCGGTGCGCAGGCGCGGGGGCAGCTCGTGCAGGTCCTGGCGGGGGTCGAATGCCTCCCAGGCGGAGGCATCGAAGTCGGGCCGGGCCCAGGCGGGGTTGTCGCCGGAGTGATAGCGCCAGCCGGGGGCCAGCAGCAGGCCGCCGTAATACAGGTCTTCGGCGAGCGGACGGCGGTTTACCCGCAGCACGGCGGTGTCGGGGGTGGGCGGCGGGGTGGCCCAGGCGGGCAGGGCCAGCAGCGCCAGTAGCAGGAGTAGCAAGTGCTTCATAAGCAGAGGCAAGGGACTAGCCGGGAAGCGCAATGGTGAAGGTGGTGCCCTGGCCTTCTTGGCTTTCGACGGTGAGGCTGCCACCGTGGCCCTGGGCGATGATGTCGTGCGAAAGCGAGAGGCCCAGCCCAGTGCCCTCGCCCGTGGGCTTGGTCGTGAAAAACGGCTGGAATATCTTGGCCTGCACGCTGTCGGAAATACCGGTGCCGTTGTCACTCACCCGGATTTGCACGTGCCCGTTCACCCGCTCGGTCGTCACGCCCACGGTGGGCTGGTAGCCGGGCTCGCCCGCTTGCTGGCGCTGGCGCACGGCG
>DASVTG010000423.1:0-4168 GCA_036387695.1 Hymenobacter sp.
GGTGGCAGGGGTGGTGGCCAGGTTTTCGGGCTGGGCAAAGTCTTCAAACGACACCAGCATCTTTTCGTGTTGGCGGAGCTGCATCAGGGCCTCGTTCACCATGATGCGGCGCACCCAGCCCTCGAAGCTGCCCTCGAACCGGTAGTTGGGCAGGGCCCGAAACATCTTGGCAAAGCCCAGCAGGAGGGCTTCCTCCGCGTCTTCGCGCCGCTTGAGGTAGCGGCGGCACACGGTGAGCATCAGCCCGGCCAGCTGGTCGTAGAGCTGGCGCTGGGCCCGGTGCTCGCCCCGCACACAGGCAGCGATGAGGTCGGCTTGGGTCACGGTAAGGGTTGGCAAAAGGCAGAAAAAAAGGTGGGGTTGCGCGCAAGATGCGAAAGTAGGCCCCGAGGTTGCCTGTGCCCGCCTTTTTTCTTCAAGTTTAAAACGCGGTTCTGACTACCGCGCTTTGAAGCCCCGCAAACGAAGCGAATTGGTGAGCACCGAAACCGAGCTCAGCGCCATGGCTCCCGCCGCCAGCATGGGGGAAAGCAAGATGCCAAACGCCGGGTACAGCGCCCCGGCCGCGATGGGAATGCCCAGCACGTTGTAGAGAAAAGCGAAAAACAGGTTCTGCCGGATGGTGCGCATGGTTTGGCGCGACAACTCGATGGCCGTGGCCACGCCGTGCAAATCGGAGCGCATCAGCGTGATGCCGGCGGCTTCCATGGCCACGTCCGTGCCCGCGCCCATGGCCAGGCCCAGGTCGGCTTGGGCCAGCGCCGGCGCGTCGTTGATGCCGTCGCCCACCATGGCCACCGTCCGTCCTTCGGCTTGCAGCTCCTTTACTTTGGCGGCCTTGTCCTGCGGCAGCACCTCGGCAAAGTAGCGGCTGATGCCGACTTGCCGGGCCACCTGGGCAGCGGTGTGGGGGTTGTCGCCCGTCATCATCACCACTTCCAGGCCCATGCCTTGCAATCGGCGAATGGCCGCCGCCGAACTTTCGCGCAGCGTATCGGCCACGCCAATGAGCCCGCAGGCAAGGCCATCGACGGCCAGGTGGAGCACCGTTTGGGCCTGGCTTTCCAGCGTCTCCGCTTTGGCCAGCAGTTCCGGGGGCAGCGCAACGCCCTCGTCCGCCATCAGGCGACGGTTGCCGATGAGCACGGCTTGCCCGCCCACCGTCGCGGCGGCTCCTTTGCCCTCGATGGCCCGAAACCCGGCCGCGGCACTGCCTCCAGCGCCCTGGGCCTCGGCGTAGCGCACCACCGCCGCCGCCAGCGGGTGCTCCGACTGCCGCTCCACGGCCGCCGCCAAGGGAAGCAGGGCCTGGGCGGAGTAGCCGGCGGCGGGCCAAAATTCGGTCACGGCCGGCTCGCCCCGCGTGATGGTGCCGGTTTTGTCGAGCACCACGGTGTTCACCTGGTACGCCTTTTCCAGCGCTTCGGCGCTGCGAATCAGTACGCCGTACTCGGCCCCTTTGCCCGTGCCGACCATGATGGCCGTGGGCGTGGCCAGGCCCAGGGCGCAGGGGCACGCAATGATGAGCACCGCCACGAAGTTGACCAAGGCCAGCGGCAGCCGCGTGCCCGCCGGGGCCAGCGCAAACCACAGCCCGAACGTGAGCACGGCAATCACCACCACCGTGGGCACAAACACGGCGCTGATTTTATCGGCCAGGCGCTGCACGGGCGCGCGGCTGCCCTGGGCATCTTCCACCAGTTTCACAATTTGGGCCAGCAGGGTGTCGGCCCCCACTTTGGTTACCCGAAAGCGGAAGGAGCCCGTTTTGTTGAGCGTGGCCCCGTAAACCGCGTCGCCCGGCTGTTTGGCCACCGGCAGGCTTTCGCCGGTGAGCATTGCCTCGTCCACGGCCGAAAGGCCTTCGAGGATGACGCCGTCGGTGGCCACTTTTTCGCCGGGGCGCACCACCACCACGTCGCCAAGCTGCACGTGTTCGATGGGCACATCCACTTCCGAACCATCGGCCCGGGCCACTCGGGCCGTCCGGACTTGCAAATCCATCAGGCTGCGGATGGCCGCCGAGGTGCGGGTTTTGGCGCGCAGCTCCAGCACTTTCCCCAGCAGTATCAGGGCAATGATGGTGGCGGTGGTGTCGTAGTACACCTCGGGCATCACGCCGCGGCTGGCGAAAAAGCCGGGCACCAGGGTGGCAGCGAGGCTGTATAAAAAGGCGGCGCCTGTGCCTATGGCAATCAGCGTGTCCATATTCGCGGTGCCGTGCCGAAGGCCTTTCCACGCCGAAACGTAAAACTCGCGCCCGCTGTAAAGCAGCACGGGCAGCGTCAGCACCAGCAAGGCCACGTTCAGCCACTGCAGGTTCAGGCGCATCATCAGGGCGGGCCACAGCATGAGCATGCTCAGCGGCATGATGACGGCCGCCAAGCCCGCAGCTACCCAAAAGCGGCGTTTCAGGTGTTGGTAGGCGGCGGCTTTCTGCCGGTCGTTCCCGGCGCTGCGCTCGGCCGCGCTGGTGTCGGGGGCCGCGGGCGCGGCCACGCCGTAGCCGGCTTCTTCCACGGCCGCCTTCAGCGCCGCGGGAGAAACCTCACCGGGCAAGAACTGCACGGTGGCTTTTTCAGTCGCATAATTCACGACGGCGCTTTGCACGCCGGGGGTGCGGGCCAATGATTTTTGCACGAAGGAGGCGCAGGAGGCGCAGGTCATTCCTTCAATTTCGAGGGTCGTGGTTTCGGGGGTGGGGGACATGTTCGCAGCGGTGGCCGTAAGCCAAAAGAGTCAACAGGCCCGAAGGCGGTACAAAAGAAGCGGCCTGCCCAGCAGGTCGCCGTACAGAATCAAGAACAATTCGTGCAGTATTTGAATGCCCGGTTCCGGTTTTCTGGTTGCTTATCATTAGGCTGCAAGGGTGCAGAATTCGGCCGGGGCTTTTGGAAACAGCCGCGGCGGCTGCGCGCTGTAGCTTGCGGCCTCAATTCTTTGCTGACCTGCGCAGGCCCCCGGGCACGCCGCAAAATCAACACCCACCCACAACTTGGCTGCATGAACCTGCTCACCGTATCCGGTATTTCCTTGGAAGAAAAGGGAAGTTTGGTGTTGCAGGACATCAGCTTTAGCCAGCTGGCCGGACAAAAAGTTGCCCTGACGGGCGAGTCGGGCGCGGGCAAAACCACCCTCCTGCAACTAGTGGCCGGGCTGATTCAGCCCTCCGCCGGCGAGGTGCACGTGGAGGGCCGCCGGGTGCGCGGCCCCGCCGAACCCCGGGTGCCGGGCCATCCCGGGGTGGCGTACCTGTCCCAAAAATCGGACTTGCCGCATTCGCTGCGCGTGGAGCAGGTGCTGCGCTACGCCAACAAGCGCCCCGAAGCAGAGGCGCAGGCGCTGTACGAACTGTGCCGCATCCAGGCCCTGCTCGCCCGGCGAACCGACCAACTATCCGGCGGCGAGCAGCAGCGGGTGGCCTTGGCGCGCCTGTTGCTCGGCGCGCCCCGGCTGCTGCTGCTCGACGAGCCCTTTTCCAACCTGGACCGAACGCACAAGCGCCTGCTTCAAACCATCCTCGAGGACCTGGGCCAGCGGCTGGGCATCACCTGCCTGCTGGTGTCGCACGACGCGGCCGACACCCTGCCCTGGGCCGACGAGGTGCTCGTGTTGCGCCAAGGCCGGGTGGTGCAGCAAGGGCCGCCCCGGCAGGTTTATCAGCAGCCCGTGGATGAATACACGGCCGCGCTATTTGGCGACTACAACCTCATCAGCGGAGTTGACCGCCGAAAGCTGCTTCCGGGCCAAAAACGCGCCTTGAAAAACACCGCCTTGCTGGTGCGGCCGGAGCAGCTAGTAGTGGAGGCGGCTGCCACCGGCAGGAGCGCGGCCGGGACCATCAAAGCCGTTCGGTATTTTGGCAGTCATTACGAGTTGGAAGTTCAGCTCTCCGGAACCACCATTCGAGCCCGCACCCTGAGGTCCGATTTTGAATTGTCCGCGGCAGTTCACGTTTCCATTGCCGACGGTAAAGGGTGGGAGGTGAGCCGCTAGTTTCGCACGTCAACCCTTTTCAGCAAAAAGCCCCGGCAATGATGGCCGGGGCTTTTTGCTGAAGAAAGAAAAGTTTATTCAAAACCTGTTTGAGATAATTCAGGCACCCGCTAAACGCTGTAGAGACGCCACACTTGGCGTCTCCTCGTTGAACGATTTGCATACGAGGAGA
>DASVTG010000424.1:0-3044 GCA_036387695.1 Hymenobacter sp.
AGTTAAAAGTTGAGAGTTAAAAGTGAAAAGGCCCGTCTGGTAATCCAGACGGGCCTTTTCACTTTTAACTCTCAACTTTTAACTCTTTTCCCGCACTACCAGCTTGGCAAAGTCGCGCTTGCTGGCGGGGTAGCGGTTGAAGGTGCCCAGCCCGCGGGCCACGGCCACGTCCGCCTGCCCTTCCGCTACGCGGTAAATGATGCAGCTGCTCACCACCAGCGTGTTGCCGGCGTGGTCTACCACGCCTTTGGCCACAAGCGCATCGTTGAGGTACACGGCGTGCAGGTAATTCATCTTGAACTCCACCGTCGAGACGAATTCCAGGGTGGTAAAGGCCAGCGAAAGCGCCGCGGCGCCCAAAGCGGCGTCCATCAGGCCGGCCAGCACGCCGCCGTGGCAGGTGTTGGGGGAGGAGAGGTGCTCGTCGCGCACGCTCATGCGGTACTCGGCCTGGCCGGGGGTGGGCACGGTCAGGGCCATGCCGTTGGCGCGGCCGTAGTGGTTCATGTGGTTGTAGGCGGCCACCATGGCGGCGAGCTCCGGGCGAGCGGTGGGGGAGGAGGTATCGGACACAGATGCGGGCAAAGTGGAAATGAGCGGGTTTGAGCAGGCAAGTTTGAGGAAAAATCTGCTTCATTTGCTAAACCCCGAAAAACCGCCAAAGCCGGGGATGCTTTCCACCGTTTTCGCCGCCGCATATGTCTGCATTGCCGCTCACCTTCGCCGAATTTTACCCGCGCTACTTGCGCGAGCACAGCAAGCGGGGCACGCGGGTGCTGCACTTCGTGGGCACCACGCTGTTTCTGGCGTGTTTGGTGATGCTGGTGGTTACCGGGCTCTGGGGGTGGCTGCTCACCGGTATTGTGGCGGCGTATGGCTTTGCCTGGGTGGGGCATTTTTTTGTGGAGCACAACCGGCCGGCCACCTTCCAGCATCCCTGGTATTCCTTGCTCGGCGACTTCAGGCTCTACTTTGACTTGTGGCGCGGCCAGGAAAAATTCTAGCACTGCATCCGCTAAAACGAATACCCCAAATTTTCACTTCGGCCCGCCGGAATGGTTGTTCTCGTGGGCCGAAGTGAAAATTTGGGGTACTCGTTGTGCTGGCGCAGCCGCTACAGCCGCTTCCGCATCAGGAAATGCGGCAATACGCCGAACAGCAGGTGCGAGGGCTCGACCACGGCATAGCCGTGCTTTTCATAGAAGCCCACGGCGGTTTCGCGGGCGTGCAGGATGATTTCGGTCAGGCCCACCGCCTTTGCCCGCCGCTCCAGGTACGCCACCAGCTGGCTGCCCAGGCCCGTGCCGGCCGCGTGCGGCGCCACCGCCATGAAGCGCATCTGGCCCTGCTGGTCGTGGGTGCGTTGGAGCATGCCCACCGCCAGGGCAGAGCCCCCGTTCGGCGCCAGCAGCAAGGCGTGCTCGGTGCTGGGGTCATCGTCGGCGGGGCAGCGTTCCGAGCCGGGGGGCTGTTGCCAAGGCTGCCGCAGCACCTGGTAGCGCAGGGCGTAGTAAGCGGCCCATTGGGCGGGCATGTGGGGCGCTTGGATGAGGGCAACTGCAGGCATAAGCGGACGGTGGGTGCAACGACATGACTACGGCCCGGGCGGGGCCGTTACCTTTACGGGCCGGCTCCGCCCGGCCTCTTTTTCAAAACTACGCCCCTTCCCGCTATGGCATCCTTCGACATCGTGAGCAAAGTAGACCCGCAAACCTTGGAAAACGCGGTAAACACGGCCCAAAAAGAACTCCTAACCCGCTACGACCTGCGCGACACCAAAGGCGGCATCGAGCTGAACAAAAAGGAAAACACCATCCTGCTTTCCTCGGAAAATTCCATGCGCGTGAAGGCGCTGGAAGACATCCTGCTGGGCCGCGTGGTGAAGCAGGGCATCGACGGCACCAGCCTCGATTTTTCGGCCGATGAGCAGCCCAGCGGCCAGCTCATCAAGAAAACCATCAAGGTGCGCGCCGGCGTGGACAAGGAGTTTGGCCGCAAAATCATCAAGGCCATCAAAGACGCCAAGGTGAAAGTGGAAGCCCAAATGCAGGACGACCAGGTGCGCGTGTCGGCCAAGAAAATCGACGATTTGCAGGCCGCCATCGCCGTGCTGCGCAAAGCGGACATTGGCCTGCCGCTGCAGTTCGTGAACATGAAAAGCTAGGACGCCTGCGTCTCGATGAGGAATGAAGAACGAGGAATGAAGAATTCCCACTCAAGCATTCCTCGTTCTTCATTCCTCATTCTTCATTCAGAAAAAGTGTACGATTTCGGAGCTTTTGCCCACCCGGCCACCTGGGTTAGCCTGCTGACCCTCACCTTCATGGAAATTGTGTTGGGCATTGACAACATCATTTTCATTTCCATCGTCGTCAACCGTTTGCCGAAGGATTCGCAAGCCCGCGGACGCACCATTGGCCTGCTGCTGGCGCTGGTGTTCCGCATTGGCCTGCTGCTGAGCATTTCGTGGATTGTGAGCCTGCGGGCCGCACTGTTCACCATCAACGTGCCGCCGCTGGTGAACAACTTCGGCGTGAGCGGGCGCGACCTGATTCTGCTCGCCGGGGGCCTGTTCCTGATGTACAAGAGCACCACCGAAATCCACACCAAGCTGCAGGGCGAGGAAGACCACGACGAAGCAAACGGCGGCAATGCCACGATGATGAGCGTGATTCTGCAGATTATCGTCATCGACATCGTATTCAGCTTCGATTCCATCCTGACGGCCGTAGGCCTCGTGGACAACGTGCTGGTGATGATAGCGGCCGTGATTTGCGCCATGGGCATCATGCTGGCTTTCAGCGGGGCAGTGGCCAACTTCGTGAACAACAACCCCACCATCAAAATGCTGGCGCTGTCCTTCCTCATCATGATTGGTTTCATGCTGGTGATGGAAGCGGCCCACAAGGAGATTGAGAAAGGCTACCTGTATTTCGCCATGGCCTTCTCGCTGACGGTGGAAGTGCTCAACCTGCGCCTGCGCAAAAAGAGCAAGAGCAAGCCCGTGCAGCTGCGCGACTCGCAGTACGACTAGTAGCGGAGCA
>DASVTG010000425.1:0-3280 GCA_036387695.1 Hymenobacter sp.
CACGAATTCATCAGCGTTTTATCGCAAAGAACCCCGGCTGGTTGACCAGCCGGGGTTCTTTGCGATGAGTGACGCGGAAGCACTTGCCTATTGCACCACCACTTGGGTTTGCTGCACGAAGTCGCCTTGGCGCATCCGCACGAGGTAGAGGCCGGGGGCCAGGGGGACGCTGTTTATCAGAACGGGGTTGCCGCCTTTTTGCAGAGTAGCGTGTTGGCTAAACACCTGGCGGCCCAGGCCGTCCACCACTTCAATTTCGGCGGCGCCGGTGCGCTGGGCTTCCACGCGCAGGTTCAGGCGCTGGCCTTGGCTGAGCGGGTTGGGGTAAGCCTGCAGCCAGAGAGGCGCTTCGGCGTTATTTTTCTTGGTGGCCAGGGCGGTGCGCACCAGCGTCCAACGCTGGGGGTTCTCGAAACCGTTGTCATCGAAGAGGTTGGCCCGAGTGCCGGGCGCGGGGCTGGCAAAGCCGACTTCGAGGACTTGGGAAACGCCCGCGGCGTTGGCCGAGTTTTTCAGGGTGAACTTGTAGCGGCCGTTGTTGGCGGGGTCCGTGATGAGCCAGCGCTGGGCGTCGTCGCCGGTGGTTAGCAGCACGTTCTGCTCCAACTGGGTGTTTGCGGCCTTGCTGAGCCCCACGGTCTGCACGTACATCACCGTGCCCAAGTGGCGCAATTTGAACGCGCCATCTGCCTGCTGCTCAAACACAAAGCGCTGACCATCGAAACCGTTGTCGCCCCACTGGCCGACGGTGGCCCCCGCCGTGGCCAAACCGAGGTTTATGTCCAGGCAAAGCGCCGTGCCCGCGGGCACGCCAAAAGCAGCGGCCGACCCATCAGACACCGCTCCGTAGCGGGTGATTTTGTAGACGCCGCCGTTGGTGGGGGCACCTTGCGCCGAGGCGGTGGAGCCAGCCCCCAACAGGACAAGCGTGGCCAATGAACCAAAGAGTACAAATTTTTTCATAAGTTTTTGAGGGATAAAAAGAAAATATCAAACGATTCCAGGAGTGTGAGATGCTTAAAAGGCACAAGCACGCCTGCAGTCAATGACTGTGGAGCAAGTATATGCATTTATTTTGGATTTCACACAATCGTTTGTGTAAATTTCACCAGCCAGCTCGCCTCGATTCAGGCGGCGTGACTCGGCTGTTGCTGCTCACGCCTGGTACTCGGGCTATTCGCATGGTCCCTTATGCTCACCGCGGCGGGGTGCCGTGCGGGCCGGCTTTCTGTTAGGAACGACAATCACAGCAATTCTTAGGCTCATGTGCCATTTTCCACGCCGTAGCGCAGTAGCGCGACCGTGCCCGGCCCTGGGACGGCTTTAGCTGGGTGCTTCGGACCCGGTCAGGGACGCGGCGGAACGGCCCCATCCAATGCGGCGGCTTGCTGCACCATTTCCCGAAACTCAGCGCGGGAGCCGTCGGCATCCGGCGCTTCCGTGGCGCGGGCCAAGGCGGTGGTGCTGGCCCAGGTAGCTGAGCCGGCGTACTGGGAGCCGCGCAACAGCAGGCCGAACTGGGCCACGGCCGCCGCCCAGCGCAGGTTGTCAGAGGCTAGTGCAATGGGCTCACCAAACCGGACGTTGCGCACGGGCAGGGTGAGCAGCTGGCTGGGGCTGCCCTGCGGCTCCTGGTAGCGCAGCTTCACGGTGAGCAGCTCCGAGCCAGAAGCAGCCCGGTTAGCGGCCACTTTTTGGTATTTCAGCGGGTCGATGGAACCGCTGGTGGCGGGGGCGCCGACCGGTACCACTTCGTAGAGGGCCGTGACTTGCTGGCCCGCGCCGAGCTCGCCGGCGTCTTTGCGGTCGTCGTTGAAGTCTTCAGCGGCCAGCAGGCGGTTTTCGTAGCCCAGCAGGCGGTACTCGCGCACCAGAGCCGGGTTGAACTCGACCTGCACTTTTACGTCTTTGGCCAGGGTGAAGAGCGTGCCGCCGTATTCCTGCACCAGCACGCGCCGGGCCTCGTTCAGCTGGTCGATGTAGGCATAGTTGCCGTTGCCTTTGTCGGCCAGCAGCTCCATTTTGCTGTCTTGCAGGTTGCCCTCGCCGAAGCCGAGCACCGAGAGAAACACGCCCGACTCCCGCTCCTTGGTAATGAGGCGCTCCATGTCGGCATCGGAGCTTTCGCCCACGTTGAAGTCGCCGTCGGTGGCCAGGATAATGCGGTTGTTGCCGCCGGGCTGCCGGTGCTGCTGGGCCAACTGGTAGGCCAGGCGCAGTCCTTCGACGCCGGCCGTGGAGCCGCCGGCTTCCAGCGCGTCAAGGGCCCGCAGGATGGTTGCCCGGTCGGCGCCCGAAGTAGGCGGCAGCACCACGCCGGCCGCCCCAGCATACACCACAATGGACACGTAGTCCTGGGGCCGCAGGGCTTCGCGCACCAACAGTTGCAGCGACTCCTTCAGCAGCGGCAGCTTCTGCGGCTCGTTCATCGAGCCCGACACGTCGAGCAGGAACACCAGGTTGGCGGGCGGCAGGTTTTCGGTGGCCACTTGCTTGCCCTGCACGCCCACCAGCACCAGCTGGTGCGCGGGATTCCAGGGACAGGCCGCTACTTCGGCGTTCAGCGAGGCCGGGCCGGTGCGGGGCTGCGGGTAGTGGTAGGGGAAGTAGTTCACCAGCTCCTCCAGGCGCACGGCGTCGGGTGGGGGCAGCTGCCGGTCCTGGGTGAGGAAGCGGCGCACGTTGGCGTAGGAGGCTCGGTCCACGTCGATGGCGAAGGTGCTGAGCGGATTGCGCTCGGCGGTCAGAAACGGGTTTTCGTGAACGACGGCGTAGTTCTCGCGGTTTTCCTGGGTGGTGTCGGCGGCTTTGGGGTCGGTGGGGTCCGGGGGGGCGGCCGGTTCCGTGACTTCCGTGGTCACCACCTGTTCGGTGGAATATTGTTGGTGGCAGGCGGGCAACAGGCACGCGCCCACCAGCAGCCCCCACAGGGGGCGCAAGCGGTTTGGCTTCATGGCAAAGGAAAAATAGTGGGGATGGAAAGCGGCCTCCGGCGGGCTATGCCGGCCACTTCGCCCCGCTGCAAGTCGCGACTTTGCAGGGAGCGGGCTGGGGCCGGGTTTTCTTCGCGACGAAGACCCAGCGGCAGCACTACGGGCCCGGCCGACCACAAAGCGAGCGGCCCGGAGAAGGCAAAAGCACAGGCAGCGCCGCCTGTGTCCCTATATACCGGCAGCGGGGCGGAGGTAACCCGTTGCCTCACCCCCTATCTCCCTCTCCGATGGAGAGGGGGCACCGGTTCGGCTTCAGTTAAAAGTTAAAAGTTGAGAGTTAAAATGTA
>DASVTG010000426.1:0-9448 GCA_036387695.1 Hymenobacter sp.
TTCGTGCGGGTTCACGTGGCTTTTGTTCATCATGTACGCGGGCTTGTAAGCGCCAATGGGCATGAGCACAACGTCGACGGGGCCAAACCGCGCCTCGATGGCGTCGAAATGTTCCGCGTAGGCCGTGTCGCCGGCGAAGTAGATGAGCTTGTCGTTGACTTGGATGAGAAAGCTGCCCCAGAGCACGCGGTTCATGTCGGCCAGCCCGCGGCGGTGCCAGTGCGCCGCGGGCAGGTAGGTGATGTCGAAGGGCGCGTCCGGCCCCAGGTCGTACCGCTGCCACCAGCCGGCTTCCTGCACCGTTAGGCCCGGCGCCATGCTGCGCAACAACGGCTGCATCCGCAGCGACGACAGCGCCTTGAGCTGCGGGTTTTGCCGGGCCAGCAGTTGGATGGATTTTTCGTCCAGGTGGTCGCGGTGCCCGTGGCTGAGCAGCAAGTAATCGATGCCGGTCAAGTCCTCGGGCTGGCAGGGGAGGGCGTGCCGCCGCCGCAGGCCCAGGGAAGAAAACAGCACCGGGTCGAACAGCAGCGTGGTGCCCGCAATGCGCAGCAGAAACGAGGCATGGCCCAGCCACACCAGCCCATCATCCGTGCCGCGCAAAAAGCCGCTGCAGTCCACCACGGCCGGTGCCCAGGTGTCGGCTTTTTTCTCCTCTTTCTGCGGGTTGGTGGAAAGCTGCCACTTCAGCACCGTGCCAAAACTCGGCTCAAACAAGTCCTCGCCGTTGGCGAATTCGTTGCCGAAGAGCTTGTTGCCGGGGTAGCCCGGCCGCACAGTAGGCAGGGCCTCGTTGCGGAGGTAGGAAACGCGTTGGGCCATCGGCAAAGTCAAGCAATTGGGGAGCCCAAAGAAACGGGCTGAGCGCCTACTTGTTTTACGGCGAAGCCCAGCACGGTGCAGGGAACAGCAAAAAGCCCCACCGGCGATGCGGTGGGGCTTTGGATTACTTAATGCAGAAAAGCGAAGTGAAAATTAGTTGGAAGCCTGGCTGGCCAGCCAGGCCTCGCGCACGGTTTTTTGGTTGGTCGAATACACCATTTTCTCCACCGACTCCACCGGCTTCACTTGCACGTTGGGGTCTTCGGCGAGGATGAGTTGGGTGGTGCGCTCCACGCCGCCGCGCGTTTTCACCTTCACAAACACCACGTCGCTGGGCGAGTGCTTGCGCATCACGCCGTCGAGGTCGGCGGCGCTTTTCAGCTCTTTGCCGTCCAGCACCATCAACTGGTCGCCGCGGTCGATGCCGGCTTTGTACAGGCCCGAGCCAATTTGCGTGTTATACGCCACAATGCAGCGGCCCTCTTCGTCAAATTCCACCTGTTTGGGCAATGCCGCGCCCAATGCGCGGGTGGGCACCACGGCCAGCCCGGCCAGCAGCAGCGACTCGTTGAAACGCGGCTGCTCGCGGCCGTACACGTACTGCCGGAAAAAGCGGTTGGCAAACACCGTGTCCTTGCTCACCTCGCCCAGCACCCGCTGCAGGTCGCGCACGGTGTACGGGTTCGCCGGGGCGTAGCCCTCCTGCTTTTTGCCGTACTGCTGCCACACGGCCTGCATGTATTTGTCCAGGGTGGTGCGGTGGTGCTGGCGCAGCTGCAAGTCGAGCACCAGGGCAATGCCAGCGCCCTGGTCGTAGTACGACAAGCTGGTGTTCACCGTGTTCATGGGCGCCGAGGTGGCCGCGCCGTCAATGTAGGCGGCCTGGCGGCTCATGTCGATGGCCGAGGCGTAGCGGGCGCCGGGGCTGTTCTGGCGCAGGTTCACCCACTTGCTGATGTCTTCAAAGAATTCCTCGTCCTCAATCAGCTTGGCCCGGCGCAGGGCCAGCCGGCCGTAGTACTGCGTGAAGCCTTCGGCAAACCACAGGGCGTCGCTCATGTTCACGCGCTGAAAATCAAACGGCTCCAGGTCGCGGGGGCGCAGGCGTTCCACGTTCCAGGCATGGAAAAACTCATGGGCCACGGTGCCCAGGTTCTTGGTGCCGTCCTCGTCGCGTAGGGCAAACGGGCTGGTCAGCGACGTGGAGTTGCGGTGCTCCATGCCATCTTTCGTGGCCTGCGAGAGGTAGTCGGCAATGAACGTGTAGCGGGCAAAGTCAAAAACCGGCAGCTCGCCGAAGACGGCCTTCTCTTCCTTCACGACCTTCTGCACTTTCTTGGCAAAATTGTCGATTTCCGCCGCTGTGCCCTGGTACAGCATGGCCAGCTCAATGGTCTGCTCGCCCTCGGGCCAGGTGCGCACCTGCTGAGCACCCAGCGACACCGGGCTGTCCATCAGGTACTGCATGTTGGGCGCCGTGAACGTGGTTTTGTCGGCACCGGGGCGCAGCTGCGTGGCCACTTTCCAAGTGGCGGGCAAGTCGAACTTCACTTCGGCCGCGCGCCCCTCCAGGCCCGTGGCGTAGCACAACGCGGCGGGCAGGTTGAGGTGGGCGTGCTGCTGGTCGATGCCCACGTAGGTGCCGTCGGTGTGGTCGCCGTAGAGGGTATAGTTAAATACCACCGTGCCATCCGTGCCGGGCGTCACGTCCCAGCCGTAGGGGTCCGGCCGGTTGAGGCCCAGGGGGTGGTTGGCGCCGTCAGTGGCCACCACGTAATACACGTTTTTGGCAAAATCGTGCAGGGAATAGCGCCCCGGCGAGCTGCGGGCCATGCGCACGTGCAACGGCCCGCTCGGCAAGCCCGAAAAAGTGGCCGTGACACGGGCCTCGTGGTGCGCCGCGTTGGGGAACGACAGCGCGTAGCGCACCGCCGGGCCAGTGTCCGTTTTGGTCTGAGCCAGGGCTTGAAAGTGGCCCATAGTCAGTGCCAGCAAGATAGCAGAAGTAACAATGTGCTTCATCGATAGAAATTATAGGAAAACAAGGATTCTCGAAACTAGCCGATGCTATGTATGGCTGCAAAGTTGCGGAAAATTTACAATAAAAGCGCTATTTACACCCCGTTAACTTAGGCTGGTACTGCTAAAGTCATGTTTTAACCAAGTGAGAATCTGTTATTAAATATCCGCGTTGCGTTTAAATTAACTTTTCGCCAAAAACCACGGCTTCCACAGCGCCGGCAAAGAAAGTGCTGCTGCTTAGTGGCGCCAGGCCCAGGTGCGCCAACGCCCGACGCAAGTCGGGCAGCGTCTGTGCGCGCAGCCCCGTGGTAAGCCGGAAAAACCGGTACATCAGCGTGAGCAGCAGCCGGCCCCACCCCCGCTGGGCCGGCCGGAAGTCAGCCAGCAGCCACGGAGCGCCCGGCCGAAGGGCGGCGCGCAAGGCGGCCAGCGCGCCCACTATTTCCGGCTGCGCGATGCAGTCGAGCACAAAAAAGGTAACCACCGCATCGAACCGCTCGTCTGGTGCCAAGGCCGCCTGGGTACCGTGCCGAAACGTCACCTGGGCCGCAGCTTCGGGGCATTCGGTGGCCAGGCGAGCCTGCGCCCGCGCCAGCATCTTGGGCGAAGCTTCCAGGTACAGCACGGTGGCCAGGGGCCGACGCGCCAGTACCTCCGTCAGCACCCAACCCGTGCCGCCGCCCAAAATGAGCACGTGCGGCGCGCCCGAGGGCAGACCCGCCAAAGCGGCCCGTTGGGCCTTTTGCAGCGAGCGCCCAAACACCAGGCGAGACAGCACATCATAGCACCACGCCACTCGGTCGAAACCGGTGAGGGGCACAGTACCCGGCGACGCTTCGGGGGCGGCAGCAGAAAGATTACGCATGGCACAAAGGCTCAACCGGCAGAAAAATCGCGCCGACAACTAGCTGAAAAACAACTGCCGGTATCGATTTCGGCGCAGGCAGTTCGAAAATATTGGGGTGAATGTTGCGCCGCTGCAAGTTGGGGCTGTATCTTTGCACCATCAAAGGGCCGCACTCCTTCAACGGGATGAGCGGCTTTTTGGCCACTGCATGCGCTTGTGGCGAAATTGGTAGACGCGCTGTCTTCAGGCGGCAGTTCCGCAAGGTGTGGGAGTTCGAGTCTCCCCGAGCGCACGTTTTTAAAAGGCCAGTCCATCCCGGACTGGCCTTTTTTCGTTAAGCCCGTCAATGGCTTTCGGTGCCGCGTGGCTGCGCGTCGTCGGGCCGCATCCTTTGCCCATGACCAAAGCACGCTCCCGTTTGGCCGCCCTCGCCGGTTTGCTCACCCTAGAACTGGTGGGCGGGGTGCTGGCGTTTGTGCTGGCGTTTTCCGCTTTTTTTTACTTGGCGCGCGAAGTGTTTGGCCAGCCCACCGTGGCCCTCGACCAGCAGGCTTTTGCCGTGGCCGACCGCTGGCGCGCAGCCGTGCCTTGGCTCACGGGCATTGTGCAGGCCATCACCTTTTTCGGCTCGCTTAAGTTTTTCCTGCCCGCCAGCCTCATTGCGCCCTATTGGATGCGCCGCCGCGGCTACGGCCGCCACGCCCTGACGCTGCTGCTGGCCATGGGCGGCGGCTGGGCCCTCAACGAGCTGCTCAAAGCGTGGTTTCACCGGCCGCGGCCCACCTCGGCGCTGCTGTTCCAAATGGGCCTGAGCTTCCCCAGCGGCCATGCCATGATGAGCGTGGCCTTCTACGGCTGCCTGGCGTGGCTGCTGGGGCGGAAATACGGCCGTTGGGGGTGGGGAGCCGTGCTCATGCTGTGGGCCTTGCTCATCGGCTTCACGCGGGTATACCTGCACGTGCACTACTTCACCGACGTGCTGGCCGGTTTTGCCGGAGGCGCGGGCTGGCTGCTGCTGCTCCGGGCCGGGCTGAACTTGTTTTGGCGCGAAGAGAAAGCAATGAGCAATGAGCAGTGAAGAATCAGGTTGAGGACATTGCCCATTCTTCATTGCTCATTGTTCATTACTCATTGTTCATTACTCATTCACAATTGCACCCGCACCCGCAAAGCCAGCAAGCCTTTCACGCCTTGCAGTTCTTCAAGCTCCAGTTCTTCCACGCCGGGCTCGAGCAAGCCGCGGTCCTGCAGGTAGTCGATGTACTCGAAATACTCCACGGCCTCACGGCTTTGCGCGTAAACGAGGGCAATGGTCCCCGGCTGCGTTAGGCGTTCGCCGGTGCCCAGCACCGTTGCCTTGTCAATCCGCTTTTTGATGATTTCGTAGCGGATGTTGTAGGCGCCGTCCACGTCGAACTGCCGCTCGTCCTGCCGGAAGCGGATGCTCAGCGGCTGCCCGTGGATGAGGATGAGCTGGGTGGTTTCCAAAGGCACGGGCAGGGCCGACTTGAGGGCGGCGGTGCGACGCGTTACCTCCACCATCGTCAGCAACTGCCACAGCCGCAGGTTCTTGAGGAATACCAAGTCGAACGATTTGTTCTCCACCAGGGTGCTGCCCACGTAGATGTTGTACTCCACGCCGTCGGTTTTGTAGCGCTGGAAGTAGTGCGGAAACATCTGCTGCGCCTTCTCTTCTTCCTCGTCGAGGTAGTCGCTCACGGCATCGTTCAGGGTGGTCACGCTCATCTCGAAGTCCTGCCGCCGCTTGTACAGAATGCCAAGCTTGGGGTCGATGTTGCTCCAGTACTTGGTGATGACGGGGCGCAACTCGGGCGTGTGCGTGGCCAGGTATTCAAACAAGGGCTCCACTTCGCGCTTCAGCGAATCGTAAATGTTGGCCTCGTCGCCCGACAGCATGCCCTCGTGCAGGCGCTTCAGGTTCTTGGTTACGTAGAACTTGAGCTCGTCCAGGATGGGCAGCTGCTGGCATTCTAAAGCCTTTTTCAGCACCTTGTTGGCCAAAGTAAGGTGCTCGATGAGGTCGCCCTGAATGGCCTCGTTCCGCACGGTGCTGCTGCCCCGAATGTCGCAGGAGCCGTGCAGCGGGTACACGTCTTCAAACACAATGGGCTCCATTTCGGCCGTGCGATTGCCGGCGTCGAGCTTGCCCAGCAGGTTGCGGGCCGCGTCCATAAACCGCCACTCCATGGTGGGGTGAATGGCCGTGAATTTCTCCCGGATGATGGCTTGCACGCGGTTTTGCAAATCCTCCGCGTTGCGCTTCACCGCCACGGCAAACAGCGGCACAAACTGCACCACCTTGTCCATGTCAAACTCGTCGAGCCCGTTCACGGCGGGCGTGCCCAGCTCCAGCAAACCCACGGTGTCGTTGCCGTACGGCAGCAGCGCCAGGATGGCGGAATGAATGCCCAAGCTCAGAATTTGCTGGCGCAGGTCTTCCGGAATGTCGGCCGTGGCCACGTCCTTCAGCACCAGGGGCTCCCGTTCGTGCAGCAGCCGCTCGTATATCTGCCGGAAGCTGCTGTCGGCCAGCTGGTGCTGCACCTGTTTGGTGAGGAAGCTGTGATTGATTTCGCGCCCAAAATCCACAAAAGCCCGCTTTTTTTCGTCGTAAGCCGCAATGCCCAGCTGCAGGGCCGGCTGCGCAAACAGCACCCGCAGCTTCTCCTGAATCTGCTCGAAGCGGGCCGGGGTTTGCAGCACGTCGCGCTCCAGCAGGTCGTACTTCAGCTCCGACAGTATCTCCTGGTCGGTAATGTCCACGAGTTGAATGAGGTTGAAGCCTTCCAGCTCGAAGTTCTCGGGCGGCAACAGCTGGCGCCACAGTTCCGCCCGGTGGCGGTTGTGAATGAGCTGCTCCATTTGCTCCGGGTTTAGTTCCGGGGCCGTGCCCACCACGTTCACGTTCACGAAGTCGGAGTTGAAATCGACGCCGTAGTGCCGGTACAGGCCAATCTGGTAGTCGGGCACCGTGAACACGATGGTGCCCAGGGGGGGCAGCTCGGCCCCGTACACGCGGTGCAGGATGAGGTGGTACGCCATCAAACCCATTTGCCGCTCCATGCCCGGCATGTCGATGTTCAAGGGCTGCTTGATGGTGCGGTCCTTGTTGAGCATCACCTCCTCGAAGTGGCGCGTGGAGTAAAAGCTGCGCCGCTGAAACGGCCCCACCACCCCGCTGATGTCGGTGGAAAACGAGGCCGGCGGAAACACCGCCAGCATCAGGGTTTCAATCAAGTCACAATTGCACTCCAGCACCGTGTGGTCGGTGAGGGGGCCGCGGCACCACGCCGCTTCGGCCACCTGCTCGCCAATGGCCCGCGCCAGCAAGGCCACCCCGGCATTAGAAGCATTTTCTCGCTTCTTCCAGTAGGCAATGAGCGGCTCAAGGCTGAGCACGGAGCGGAAAGGAAAAAAAGAGGGCGCAGCCGCACGCGGCGCAGAAGGCGCCACGGGGGCAATTGGGAGAGGAGATTCAGCAGGCATAAGGACGAAAAAACACAGATTCCCAGCCAATCGTTGCAGCGCGGTAGTTGCTATACGCAAGATGCCCTTTCGGGGCCGTGTGAGCTTCTAGGGCTTGGTTAGCTCAACAACGTCACCCGGCTGCAAATCCCTGACCACGGGGTTGCCTCCGGTGTAAATGGCCTTCCGGGTATTGGTGTAGCACGTGCAGCAGCCGTTGCCTTCCAGGTTTCCGCTCAGCTTCACGCTATCTAGCACCAGCACCGGCGTGGAAACGCCCTTGACCGGCGGATGCGTGAGGTAGCTGACCACGTAGCGGTAGGCGTTGAGCTTGGTGTTGGCTTTCTGCGGAAACGGGGCGTTGTTGTTCAGCACCAACGTGTCGGCGACTTGGGTGCGCCGTCGGTACAGAACCGCTGTTTCGGGCCGAACCGCCGGGTTATAGGGCAGGGGCGAGCGTTCCAGTATGATGGTGTCCACATCCGCCAGCCGAAACCCTTTGCCGGTGGCCGAGGACGTGTCGGCTGAAAAGCGAAACCGGATGGCGTCGGCCTCAGAATCGTTGCAATCGCAAACGTCGTTGGCGCAGCATCCGGCCAGCAAGGCAGAGCCCAGCAACACGGCGGCAGAAATTCGGAAAGAGAGTAAATGAGCCATGACAACTCCAAAGGTAAGGCCCGCAGCGCCCTTCTGGCCAAGCCGGCGAAGGGCGCTGCGGGCCGTCAGGCAAGGCGCAGTTAATGAAATGGTAAGGAAGCCTAGCGGCTGCCCGTTACCACCGACGACGACGGCAGCGTAGGGTTCTCCACGGTGCCGCCGGCCAGCAGCAGGGGGCGCAGGCGGGCCGTGGCCGTGTCCAGCTGCGGACGAATCTGGGCCATGGCGCCACGCAGGGCGATGATGTCAGCCAAGCGCGGAGCCGTGGTTTGCGAGTAGCCGTGGTACATGGCCACCTTCACTTCCGAGTTGCCGGTGCCGGTGTAGGCGCCCAGGAGGTTGCCGGCCGCGTCGCTCACTTGCACTTCGGCTTGGAGGGTGGTTTTGTACCATTCCAGCGGAATGCCCATCACGGCGGGCACCATGAAGGTGAGCACCTGCAGGCCCTGCACCGCGCGGCCCGTGCGCAGCGTGCGCACTTTTTTCACCACCAGCTTGGCGTAGCCGTACGTGGCGGTGTCGGTGGCCTCGGTCAGGTTGACGCGGCACTCTTGCTGAAACAATTTCAACGGGTCTTCCGGCAGGGCGCCGTCGTTCATCGCCAGCGGACCTTGGTCGGCCAGGATTTCAAGGGCCGGCAAGCGGTTTGAGATGGTGGCGGTGGGCGTGCTCTTCATCTGGTTTTTGACGGACACGCAGGCCGGTGCCCCCAACATAACCGGCGCCAGCGCTAGCAAAGCGAGTTGACGAGTGATTTTCATAGTAGTAAGATAGAAAATAATGCCGAAAAAGAAAAGTATAAATTGGAAAAATGCTCAATGGCACGCAACACGCGTTCCGACTCAGGAATGGAAAGCTAAATTAGCGGTTGAGAGTAGTAACCTGGCCTTTTCTCGGCGAATGGTGGAAAAAAGTCCGCGACTGGTTTAATAGCAGCCGACCAGTTTTCGTTCAATTTTAAGTATACGATAAAAGCTATTCTACCGCCGCGGGGTCGGGGCCGTGGTAGTCATCCACAAATTCGCCTTCCCACCGGGCAACTACCGCCGAAGCCAGGCAGTTGCCGAGCACATTCACGGCCGTACGGGCCATATCCATCAGGGCGTCAATGCCCAGGATGATGAACACCGGCCAAGCGGGCAGATTGAAGGAAGCCACCGTGGCCAGCAGAATAACCAGCGAGGCCCGCGGCACCCCGGCCACGCCTTTGCTGGTGAGCATGAGGGTGAAAACCATGAGCAGCTGCTGGCCAAAAGTGAACGGCACGCCCGCCGCCTGGGCCACGAAGACCGCCGCCAAGGACAGGTAGAGCGTGGTGCCATCCAGGTTAAACGAGTAGCCGGTGGGCATGACGAAGGCCACGATGCGGCGCGGCACCCCGATGGCTTCCATGGCCTCCATGGCGCGCGGCAGGGCGGCCTCGCTGGACGTGGTGGCGAAGGCAATGCTCACGGGCTCGGCCACGGCGCCGACGAAGCGCCGCAGCGGAATGCGCGCCAGCAAAGCCACCGGCAACAGAATGAGCACCACGAAAGCCACCAGGGCCCCGTAAAGCGTGAGCAGCAGCTGGAAGGCGTTGAGCAGCGGCGCAAAGCCCATTTTGCCCACCGTGTA
>DASVTG010000427.1:0-3585 GCA_036387695.1 Hymenobacter sp.
TCGCGGGTGCCGTAGAGGGCGCAGGGGTCGAGGTTGCCTTGCAGGGTTTTGTTGCCGGCTTGCAGGCGCACCTGGGCGGGGTCCTGGTTCCAGTCGAGGCCGATGGTGCGGCAGGAAGTGGCGGCAAAGTCCTCAACGGCCCACCAAGCACCTTTGGCAAACACCGTGACGGGAACCAGCGGCGAAAGGGCCTCGGTGATTTCGGCGATGTAGCGGGTTGAAAACTCGCGGTAGTGGTCGGGGGGCAGGGTGCCGGCCCAGGAATCGAAGACCTGTACCACCTGCGCGCCGGCAGCTACTTGGGCTTTGAGGTAGGCAATGGTGGTGGCCGTTATTTTGGCCAGCAGCTGGTGCGCCAGGGCGGGCTCGCGGTAGAGCATGCCACGGGCTTTGCTGAAGGTTTTGGAGCCGTGGCCTTCCACCATGTACGCCAGCAGCGTCCAGGGTGCGCCGGCGAAACCGATGAGCGGCACGCGGCCGTTGAGGGCGCGCTTGGTGATGCGCAGGGCTTCGAGCACATAGCCGAGGCCTTCTTCGGGGTCGGCGATGCGGAGCCGCTCCACGTCGGCGGCCGACTTGATGGTGTTAGGAAACAGGGGGCCGCGGGCTTCCACCATTTCGTAGGGCAGGCCCATGGCATCGGGCACCACCAGAATGTCGGAGAAGATGATGGCGGCGTCCACCTCCAGCGCGTCGATGGGCTGGATGGTGACTTCGGCGGCCAGCTCGGGGGTTTCCACCAGCTCTTTGAAGCCGGAGAGGCGGGCGCGCAGGGCGCGGTATTCGGGAAGGATGCGGCCGGCTTGGCGCATCAGCCACACGGGCGTCCGCTCGGTGGCTTCGCCACGGGCGGCGCGGAGGAAGAGGTCGTTTTTTAGCATAAGGAGGGCCAAAGGTACGACCTCTGCCCGTGCGGTTTCGCGTTTTTCGAGGTGGGGCTCATTGCCCCATTCTGCTTTCACTTGCCTACCAGGGGCGTTAACCAAATGCCTAAGATGGTTGTATTTAACGCGCTTTGCTGCGGCAATTGCCTGCGTCATGCCGCCGAAGCCGCGGGCCAGGGGTGCTGTTTAGATAATATGTAACTATCGGCCCGGACAGTTTGCCTCGTCATCCGCCTCGTTTCATTTTTCCTGTTTCCCGCCCGTGCCCGTTCTCAAGGAAAGTGCCCCGCTTCGCTACTTCACGTTTTTCTACCTCTACACGATGCAGGGCATTCCGGCGGGGTTTGCCCTGACGGCGATTAACAACTATTTGATTGGCAAGGGCCTCACGGCGGAAGCGGTGGGCACGTTCGTGTTCATTGTGGGCATTCCCTGGTTCACGCAGTTTGCCTGGGGGCCGCTTATTGATAAGTATCAATACTCCGTGATTGGGCACCGCAAGCAGTGGGTGGTGCTCACGCAGCTGGTGGCGTTTTTGGCCTCGCTGCTGCTGCTGTTGGTGCACGACCCCGTGGCGCAGCTGTCGCTCGTGTCCTTCGTGTTTTTTGTGCACAGCAACTTTGCTTCCATCCAAGACGCCAGCGTGGATGCCATTGCCATTTCGGTGGTGCCGGAAGCCGAGCGCGGGCGCGTCAACGCCTTCATGCGGGCGGGCTACCTCATGGGCATTGCCTGCGGCGCGGCCGGCTTGGCGCAGGTGCTGCACCGCTACGGCTTCTACTACGCCGCGCTGGGCCAGTCCTTGGCGCTGCTGGCCATGACGGTGCTTACCTTTTTCATCCGCTTCGACCGGGCCGACCGCCTCGTGCCCATTCGGGCGCAGGGGCGCCCGGCCGGGGAAGAAGGCCAAAACCCGCCGCTGGCCTGGGTGTACCGCGAGCTGTGGGCCGCCATCACGGAGCCGCGCAGCTTGCGCCTGTTCGGCGTCATCGCGCTGGGGTATTTGGCCTCGGGAGTAGCGGGCCGGGCCTACACCTACCACCTCATCCACACCCTGCACTGGCCCGACAAGGACGTGTCGGTGCTGCAAGGCACCTGGGGCAACCTCATCACGCTGGGCCTGCTCTTTGGCGGGGGCGTGCTGGCCGACCGCGTGGGTGCCCTGCGCCTGCAGCGCTGGATATTGCTGGGCGTGGGGGTGTTTCTGCTGAGCTTGTGCAGCTTGGCGGGTTTCTGGTACCTCAGGCCCGTGGCCCAAACCGGCCTGATGCTGTGGAGCGCCGTGGACCCTTGCCTGAGCGTAGCGGCCTTGCCCCTGTGCATGGCCCTGTGCCGCCAGAAAATCGAGGGCTCGCAGTTCACCACCTACATGGCACTGGTCAACCTGTGCGACGTGCTCGGGGCCAAGCTGAACGGCGAGTTGCTGAAGCACACCACCGCCCCGGTGCTGGGGCTGGCGTGCGGCGGGGTGGCCGTGGGCTTGTTTGTGCTGCTGTGGCGCACGCCCAGCCTGCCCGTCACGCCCGCTTCTGCGCTGAGCCCGGCGCGCTAATATCCGGCTGGCTCGGCGGTTTTGCGTTCCGGTGCTCGGCTGTTCTCAACGACTGAAAGCCCTTACCGCGTCAAACCCGGAAACAGGGCTGCAATGGCCGTGGCAAAGAAATCAACCCCAATGGCCAGCGTGATAAAGCCCATGATGCGTGCCATGGCCGCCATTCCGGGCTTGCCCAACACCCGCGTGAGCCGCAGCGAGAACAGCAGAATGAGGAACGCCGCCAGCGCCACCAGCGCGAAGCCCGCCACGGTCATGGCCTTGTCGACGTAAGTGGGGCGGATGAGGCCGATGCAAATGGCCATGGAGCCCGGCCCCGAGAGCATGGGCATGGCCAGCGGCACAAAGCTGATGTCGTCTTTGTGCTTGCTTTCTTCCAGCGCGTCGGGGCCTACGCGGTCGCGGTTGGCGCCGGGCGTGAGCAGCTCGAAGGCCGAGCGCATGAGCAGGATGCCGCCCGCAATACGCAGGTGCTGGATGCTGATGTGAAAAAAATCGAGGATGTACTGCCCGCCAAAAAACGCCACGCTGAGGATGCACACCATGTAGATGCAGGCGCGCAGGGCCGTGCGGGCCCGTTCCGACGCCCGCTCGTCGGCCGTGAGCGTCAGAAAAACCGGCATCGCACTGAACGGGTTGACGATGGAAAACAGCGTGGTGAAGGTGGCGAGCAAAATTTCCATAGGCTGCAAAGGTAGGAGAAGTGCCGGACCGGGCGGAAAAGCCCTATTTTGCCGCCTCAATGCGCAGCTTACGCAGCGGCGCCCGGTACTTTTTCCTTCCCCGTTTCCCACCCAATGATTCCCGACGCTTCCGCAACGGCCTCTGCGCCCGACCACGACAATGACCGCCCCGCCACCGAAAACCCCCTTGTGGGCATCATCATGGGGTCAAAATCGGATTTGAAAATCATGTCGGCGGCAGCCGATGTGCTTCGCCAGTTCGGCATTCCGTACGACATCACGCTGGTGTCGCCGCACCGCACCCCGCACCGCATGGTGGAGTACGCCGAAAGCGCCCGCAAGCGCGGCTTGCGCGTGCTCATTGCCGGCGGGGGCGGGGCCGCCCACTTGCCGGGCATGGTGGCGGCTTTCACCACGCTGCCCGTGATTGGGGTGCCCATCAACAGCACGATGTCCATTCAGGGCC